>NZ_JBSRTQ010000083.1:0-20817 GCF_055129145.1 Albimonas sp.
GCGACCCGGCCGAACTGCTCGGTCCAGGTCCGCGTCGGCAGCGACGGCACAGCGATCACGTCGACCGACCGGTAAAAGCTGACGAGATCGCCGGGGCCCACTGGACCGACGAACTTGACACGATCGGCGACGCCGCGGTGACCGCGACGAGCCGGGTGGTGGAGGTGATGAGTTCCTCGAACTGCCACGTGGGCAGCTCGCACGTATCGATCTCGACCTCGGCCCAGCGCACGTGTGCGCCGGTTCGGCTGGCGACCCGCAGCCACGGCGCAACGTTGGCTTCCTCGTCCAGACGTGAGAGCACCAAGCCGGTTCCCAGCCCGAGCCGGGAGCTCAGAGAATCGGCGAGCCACGACAGCAGCGTCGCCCGATCCGGTCCGATGACCACCCCGGACGGATAGGCACCGACCAGATCGGCGATCGCGACGCGAGCTGCATCGGCGATGAGGGCGTCGTCGCTGCCCTGGGCGTCGATCCGGTCGAAGGCGCGGCGCAGGCTGTCGACGATGCGCGCGGCCCGGTCGCCCTCGGCCGCCACCCGGTCGAGCGACTCGCGCGCCTCGGCGAAGTCGGGTTCCGGCCGGTCCAGCCAGCGCCAGGCGGTGCGCGCCCCGGTGACCACGGCCTGCAGCGGCTGGTTGAGCTCATGGGCCATCGCGGCCGACAGCGCCTCCAGCGTCGCCAGCCGCTCGGCCCGGGCCTGACGCTCCGCCAGCAGCGACCGCACGAGGCGGGTGCGCAGCGCCGTGATCTCGGCCAGCAGCGCCAGCATCACCACGCTCGCCGACAACAGCCCGCAGACCCGCCCCGCCCACCAGCCGACGCCGTAGCGCACGCCGCCGCCCAGCCAGCTCATCAGCAGCACCTCGGCCAGCCCCGCCACCAGGGCGACGCAGAGCCACAGCTCCACCACGCAGCGCCGGCCGAGCAGCATCAGCCGGATCCCGATGGCGAGCGCCGCCGCGCTCATCAGCGCCGAGGCCGCGGCCACCCCCATCCACAGGTCGGTGATACGGAGCGGATCGGCCATGAACCGGGGCGCGAGCGGGTGGCCCAGCGTCGCCAGCAGCGTGACCGCGACGGTCGCCGCGACCGCCGCCAGCGCGCCCAGCGCGATGCGCCGCTCCGCCCCCGCCGCCGGCGCGGGGCGCCCGAAGCGAAGCTGCGCCAGCATGTAGCCGAGCGCCGCCGCCGGGAAGGCCAGCCGCCGGAAGGCCGCGATCACCGCGGTGGTCTGCGGCCCGCCGCCCAGCAGCCCGTCATCGGAGAACGCGCCGGGAAAGGACAGCGCCCAGGGGGCTGCGGTCAGCCCGCAGAACAGGAAGCCGAAGGCGAGCAGCAGCATGCCCGGGCGGCGATAGGCGCGGTACTGCGCCAGCAGCAGCGCCGCCGTCACCACGTCGTTGATGAGGATCGCGGCGGCGTAGGCGGGCAGGAACCGGCTGGAGCCGGGCAGCGCCAGGCCCGCGAAGGGCGCGGTCAACGCCACCCCCGCCGCCATCGACACCAGCAGCGCGACGGCGAGCAGCCCCTGCCGGCCGGAGAAGGGTTCCGCCCCCAGCGCCGCCTCGTCCAGCAGCGGGCGCTGCGCCGCCTCGGCGGTGGCGGCCGGCGCGGGGACGGGCAGGATCAGGCGCGTCTCGAGGTTCATCCGCGATCACTCCGGCGCCTCCCCGGCCTTTCCAAGGCGCGAACCGGTTGGGATGCACCGGTCGAGGCGCGACGATGCTACCCGATCCCGTGGCCCCGGTCGATCCGATCCCCGCGGCGGGCGACCTCCGCCGGCAGGGCCGCCCCCGCGACTGCGCCGGGACGTCCGGCCGCGGTCGACGCGGCGCATCGCCGGGGATCCCCGCCGGGGCGAGGGCGAGCAGGCACAGCCGCTCGATCCGCCCGACCCCGCGCCCGCTCTCCCTTGCGCTCCCCCGCCCGCTCATCGCCGGTCCCGCTCCCGCGGGGCATGCACGCTGGGCAGCTCGCCGAAAAGGCGGCGGCAGGCGGCGGAGGCGAGGGCGGCCCCGCGGAGGGTTTCGCCGCATCCTCCGCGCCGGCCGGGGCCTTGCGCCCCGCGGCCTCGGCCCGGGTCAGCCATTTCGCGACCGGCATGGCCTGTCGCCGATCAGGATGCCCAGCAGCCGCAGCCCAACGAGACGAGGTAGATCTTCCTGCGCGGCCTCCGCCGTTCGCGATGCTCGGTTCAGGCCCCGGCCTGGCGCGCGCCCGCCCCGCGGCCTTGGCGAAACCGGCCGCGTCCTTGGCGTTTCCGCCGCGAATCCGGCCGGTCGCGCCCTGTCCTGGTCCGCCCTGCCCTGAATCGAAAGCGAAGGGCCGCGTCAGGCCGGGGCGTTCCCGCCCGCCAGCGCCGCGCGGATGCAGCGGATCAGCGTCTCGTCATGCACCGGCTTGATGAGCCAGGCGAAGGCCCCGCGCGCCATCCCCGCCGCGCGCTGCTCGGGCTCGGCCCAGGAGCTGAGAAAGATCACCGGCGGCGGATCCCCCCGCTCGATCAGCCTCGCCTGAAGTTCCAGCCCGTCCATGCCGGGCATCTTCAGATCGAGCAGCAGGCAATCGGGGCGCGGGTCGCGCGGCGCGGCGAGCAGGGCCGGCGCCGAGGCGTAGGCGACGCAGCCCAGGCCGATGGAGCGGAGCAGGTCGTCGAGCGCCTCGCGCAGCGCCGCATCGTCGTCGACCACCGCGACGAGCACGGAAGCGGGAGCGACGCCGGAGGCGGGGGCGGAGAGCGCGGACTGGGACAAGCGGGCGGGCCTTTCGCGGCTCGGAGATGCGCACCGGGCTTTGAACGTGATGTGGACCCGAGGCCGGGGCCGCGCCACTGACCATTGGTTTAGGCCGGCCCGGCGACCGGACGCTCAGCCCGCCTCCAGCGAGGCCGCCAGCCGCACCAGATCGGGCACCGTACGCAGGCCCAGCTTGCGCATCAGCGCGCCGCGATGGAGCTTCACCGTGATCTCGCTGATGCCGAGCTCGCCGGCGATCTGCTTGTTCATCAGGCCGCGGACCACGCCCCGCATCACCTGGCGCTCGCGCTCGGTCAGGCTCTCGGCCCGGGCGGCGGCGTCGCGGCGCGCGGCAAGCGACAGGCGGCGCGCGCGATCCGCATCGAGGGCGGCGGCGACCGCGTCGAGCAGGTCCTGGTCGCGCACCGGCTTGGTCAGGAAATCCGAGGCCCCGGCCTTCATCGCCTGCACCGTCATCGGAATGTCGGCGTGTCCGGTCAGGAAGATGATCGTCGGCGCGGCGCCCCCCGCCTCCAGCAGGGCCTGAAGTTCGAGCCCCGACAGCTCCGGCAGGCGCACGTCGAGGATCAGGCAGCCGGGCCGGTCGGGCAGCCCGGCCGCGATCATCGCGCGGGCGGTGGCGAAGCCGCGGCTGTCCAGCGAGACCGAGCGCAGCAGGTCGGCGATGGCCGCCCGCACGCCCGCATCGTCGTCGACGATCAGCACCAGGGGCGCGGGTTCGGCTTGGCGGTCAGGAAGCGCGGGCATCGGCTGTCGGGCGCATGGCGGCGACGGGACGGGCCGAGGCGGAGCGCCTGCGGGACTTTGCGGAACGGTCGGACATGCGGGCGGCCTTGTGGCGGAGGGCGACGACACAGTCTCCGCCCATGGGCCCCGCGCCGCAACTTGTCCCATGGCGCCGCCGACCCCCTACCTGAGGATCGTTCGGGAGGGCGATCGTTCGGAAGGGGGGCGTTCAGGCGACGCCCCGCCGGTCCCGGCGCCAGGCGGCGGGGGTCGCGTCGTAGCCGCTGCGGAACGGGCGCGTCAGATGGGCCTGGTCGGTCAGCCCGCAGGCCGCAGCGATGCGGCTCAGCGGCTCGTCGGTCGCCAGCATCATCTCGCGCGCCCGCTCCAGCCGCCGGGCGACGACCCAGACGTGGGGCGAGACCCCGAAGCTGCGCCTGAAGGCCCGGCCCACTCCGCTCGGAAGCCCGCTCAGAGCCCGGCGACGAAGGCCTGGAGATCGCGGTTGATCGCCTCCGGATGCACGCTCGCCATGCCGTGCGGGTAGCCCGGATAGGTCTTCAGCGCGCCGTTGGGCAGCAAGGCCACGGCGAGCTTCGCGGTGGCGTCGATCGGCACGATCTGGTCGTCCTCGCCATGCATCACCAGGGTCGGGACCTCGATGGCCTTGAGATCCTCGGTGAAATCGGTCTCGGAGAAGGCCTTGATGCAGTCGTGATGGGCCTTGGTCGAGCCGGTCATGCCCTGCCGCCACCAGTTGCGGATCAGCCCTTCGGACACCTCGGCGTCCGGCCGGTTGAAGCCGTAGAACGGGCCGGAGGCGATATCGAGGAAGAACTGCGCCCGGTTCAGCATCTGCGCCTTTCGAAAGCCGTCGAAGACCTCCATCGGCACGCCGTTGGGGTGCGAGTCCTTCTTGACCATCACCGGCGTCACCGCGCCCATCAGCACCAGGCCCGCGACCCGGCCGGCCTTGGCGCGGGCCACGTAATGCGCGGCCTCGCCGCCGCCGGTGGAATGGCCGATATGCACCGCCCCCTTCAGGTCCAGCGCGTCGGTCAGCGCGGCCATGTCCGCGGCGTAGGTGTCCATGTCGTTGCCATGTTCGGTGGCGTCGGACCGGCCGTGGCCGCGGCGGTCATGGGCGATGACCCGGAACCCCTCGCCGAGGAAATGCAGCAGCTGCGGGTCCCAGTCGTCCGCCGACAGCGGCCAGCCGTGATGGAAGACCAGCGGCCGCGCGTCGCGCGGGCCCCAGTCCTTGTAGAAGATGCGGGCGCCGTCCTGGGCGGTGACGAAATTCATCGGGAGGATCTCCTTGTCGGGCGGGAGCAAGTCGGTGGCGGCGCGCGCGCCCGGATCCGCGAGCAGCCCGAGGCCGATGACCCCGCCGAGCGCCGCGCCCCCGACCAGCGCCGTGCGGCGGTCGAGGATGAGGCGCGGGGTGGGGAGGGAGGCGGGGGGGACGGCGGGATCGGGCATCGCATGTCTCCGGACAGGCGGGGCGGGGCGGCGCGCAGGCCCTGCGCGCATCTCCAACCTGCCCGATCGGGCGCGGGCTTTCCGCTGTGCTTGCAGGTCGTCCGCCTATCCTTGGGTAGAGGGTCCCGGCGCCCGAGGGTCCGGTCGCCCCCCCCGACTCCGTCCCGTCCGCGCCTTCCGCATCCTGCGGTCGATCACAGGATCCCCGGCGCGCGTCGGCGCCGGCCGCATCGCGCGGCGAGTCCCCTGAACGGCTTGATGCGGTTGAAGAACCTTTCAACGAGATTGCGCTGGCGACAGACCCGCGGGCTGAATCTGAAGGCATCTCCGCAGGTCACGCGCACCGGGATGATCGCCCATGCCTCGTCGGTCAGTTCGCAGCGGCGCATCGGCAACCGCCTTGTCCGAGGAGACTGAACCAGATCCGCGCTCAAGAAGGACTCCCGTTTATGCGCCCGCGCCCTAAGAGCCCGACTCGGAATCCGACGGGCGGAGCGTGGAACCGCGCCAAGCATCTGACAAGCATGCGGATATGGGCGATCAGCAGCCAGGCTTCGGAGCTGGCTGTCGACGCCTCCCAGCCCTTGGCGAGACGGGGCGAGCGGCCCAACCATGCGAAGGTCCGCGCGATCACCCACCGGCGCGGCAGGACCTCGAAACCCGACGCTGCATCGGAGCGTTTGATGATCTCGATGCGCCAGTCGCCATGGCCCTCCATGGCCTCGTGCAGTTTCGGCCCGGCATAGCCGCCATCGGCGAAGACATGCCGCAGCCAGGGCCAGGTATGGCGGATCGAGCGCAGCACCCAAGGGGCGCCGTCACGGTCCTGCACATCGACGATGCGGACGACGGCGCCGGCCATCAGGCCCGGGGTGTCGGTCACGCCCGCGCTGGGGCCGGGTTCGCGGTCCTCCCGCTCCCGCGTCGCCATCGCCAGCACGTGGTTCATCGCTCGCAGCAGACCGCCGTCGCGCCAGCCGTAGACGTATCGCGGCGCGGTGGCGAAGGGAGGGAAGTCCCGCGGAAGCTGGCGCCATTGGCAGCCGGTGGATGCGATGTACCGGATCGCGTTCACCACCGCCCGCAGTTCGTCTTCCGCGGGCGTCTCAGGCGGCAGGTGCGGGAAGCGGCGGCGCGATCAGCCGCCATTCCCGATCCGTTGGATCGCTTGAATGCGCGCGCCCTCGCCGGGCATGATCCCGGCGAGCGGTCTAAGTCCAGGCCATTGCCGGCTCCATCCGGTCTCGCAAACGGACGGAATCACAACCTGCTGAGATCGCTCAACTCGTTTCGGGTTCGGCTCTGAGGCGACTCCGTCGACTTGCCTCCGCTCCGCGCCCTGATCGAGAGCGGCGCGGCTGCGGTCGAGGATGCGCGCCCGAGGCCGACGATCATGATATCGGCGACGCCGCCGACGCATGGAGAACCGATGGGAACCCGCCGCGACGGCATAGCCTCGGCGCAGACATTGCCGCAAATTTCCGAAAGGCAAGGCGCCAATACTTCAAAATATGAATATTCGTTTTTCAAATGATTCCCTGCCGATCCGATCAAAATCGGCCTCGCCACGAAAACGAAATTCTGCGCTTCAGGCGTTTGCGCTTCTCGATGGCTGCCGCTTCTCGATGGTTGCTCAGGCGGGCCGCCGGAAGGCTCCGTGCGAGAGCGGCCGGGGTCAGAAACCGAGCTTCGGCAGCAGGCGCAGGCGCTTGGCCGGCCACAGGTCGCGAATGTCAGGCTCCGCATCTTCGCGCTCCCGGTCAACCCGCGCGAAGCCTGGCGCACGGCCGGGCCGAAACGTCTTGGGCAGCCCGCACCGTCGAGGCTCTTCCGGGATGCTGCGGAGGCCCGCCTGCCGCTTGCGCGGCCTGGGCAGAACAGGCGCCCGAAGCCGACTGTTCTGCCCAGGCCCCGGATCCGCATGCCAGGGGAACGCGCGCATCCGCCGCTCCCGCGCCCCCGCCATGCCTGTCGCCGCCTGTTCGCATCACCGCCGCGGCGCCGCGAGCCTCAACCGTCCTCGACCGTTTCACGTACGGAGAGCACGGCGTCGACCGCGATCTCATCGCCTCCCGCGAGGCGCAGACGCGGGGCGTCTCCGCCCAGGCGGATCTCCGTCACGCGGTCGCGGACCAGCCCTGGCGAACCGCCGAGATGCGAATCCTCCGTGTAATAGTCGATCCGGAACCCGTAGAGCCCGTCCGGCGCCGTGCCCGACGCCGTCGCGCCGGACCAGCTGAGCTCGGTCGCCGCAGGATCCGCTTCGGCCCGCGCCACCTCCGCCCCGTTGGCGTCGGTGACCACCAGCACCGCCCGTTCCGCCCCGGCCCGAGGCGTGGTCTCGATGCTCAGCGGCGCGCCGTCGAAACGGGTGCGGGCGGCGGCCTGAACCTCCTTGCCGATCCATTGCGCCAGACCGGCGTCACCGCCGTCGGACAGCAGGCCGAAGATCGCGTCCAGCCGATCGTTGGAGCGAATCTGCTGCTCCACCGCCGAGAAGGCCGCCAACTGCGCCACGAACTCCGTCGAATCCAGCGGCTTGAGCGGATCCTGGTTGCGCATCTGGGTGGTGAGCAGGGCCAGGAACGTCTCGAAATCGCCGGCCGCGGTGGCCAGCGCGTCCTCCGCGGTCGCCTTCGGCGCGGGCGTCGCGACGCCGGTCGCGGAGGCGGTGGCGGCGAGGGTCGTGGCATCGAGGGTCATTTCAGGCTCCTACACTCTCAGGTCCAGGCCGTCGCGCGGGCCGAACGGCCCCCTTGGCTGCGACGCGTGGGCGAATTGCGGGGCGGCGTCTTCGACCGGCCGGCCCGCGCCGGCGCCGTTCCCGCCCGAACCCTTCCCGTCGGCGCCGGCCCCACCGGCGCCGGACCAGGCCCCCGCGCCGAAGCGCAGCTCCGCACGCGGATGACCGGCGTCGGTCAGCGCCTGGGACAGCACGTCGGCATGGCGACGCAGAAGGTCGGCCACATCGGGGCGATCCGCCACGATGGCGGCGGTGACGCCATGCTCGCCGCGCCCGAGCGTCAGACGGACCCTGCCGAGCTCCGGCGGGTCCAGGCGCAGTTCCACGACCCCTCGCCCACGCCGGGACAGCGCGACCGAGAGCTGATCGCCGACCGCACGCGCGAGCTCGGGCCCGCCGGGATGCGGCGGCGGCATGACGACGCTGGCCACGCCGCCGCCGCCCGGGGTCGAGATCAGGCCGGAGGCAAGCGGCCCGAGGTCGCCGCCGTCAGCCGACGACGCCGCCTGCGCCTCGTCGCCGGCCGCCGCCGCGGCCGCCATCCGGACGCCGAGTTCGGCGGCGGAGGGCGAACGGGCGCCGACCATGCGGCGCGGATCGGCGAGGGTCATCGCCACCGGAGCAGCCGCGGGGGCGCCCGGCGCCGACGTGGTTTCAACGACGGCCGCGCGATCCCCTGACCGTCGAGACAGGGCGGGCTCGGCAAGCGCCGCCGCCTGCTCCAGCGATGGCGGCGCCTGTGTCGCGCCAGGATCCATGCGGACGAAATTCACCCCTGCCGCTCCGGCCGCGACCTGGGCGGTCGCGACGGGGGCCGGGAGTGCGGCCTCGCGCGCCGGCAGTTGCGGAAGTTCGGCCTTCGCCTCGACGGGCGGCGCCTCAGGCGTTCGCCCGAGCGGCCCCCGCCCGGCGATCGGAACGCGGCCCAAGGCGATGCCGGCGTCATCGGTGACGGGCCGCGCGGCGATCATGTCGATCCGGTCGGCCCGGGTCGCGGGCGACGGCGCGGCGGACAGGGCGGGATCAGGGCTGCCACGGGGCGCCGGTTCGCTGGCGTCGGTCACCGGCGCAGACGGCGGGAGCACCGAACGGGCGCGCGGCTCCGCCGAGCCCGGCAGCTCCGGTTTCGCGGGCCCGGGCGGAGGCGGCATGCGTGCGCCTTGCGCGACGGCCTCACCGTCCGCACGGCCCGGCGCAGCGCGAATCGCCGTCTGAATCCGGATGGCTTCGTCATCCGTCCGGATCGCCGAAGCGGTGGAGGACGCCGTCTGATCCGGGACGCCGGTTTCCGGTCTCGCCGGCGGCGCGGTCGCGAACGCGACGCCGGCGGGCGATGGCGCGTCGACTGCGACGGACGTCGTCGACGGCGCATGCACGGCGGCGTCGGCCGTCGGCTCCGCCTCGATCTCATCTTCGCGAACCAGCGGGCCGGCGGGGGGGAACAGGACTCGTCCGGACAGCGCGGCGTCTGCGGGGACGGGCGCCATGTCGGCGGCGGCGGCTTCGGAAGCCCCCGCATCCTCCTCACCGTCGGCAAGCGCGAAAGGCGGCCCGGACTCCATCGCGGCGGCGTCGTCACGCCTGGCGCCGGAGGACGAAGGTCGGACGGACGGGCGACCGGTGAAGGCGGCGGGGGAAGCGATCTCGGTCATCGGCGCGTTCTGCTCCGTTGCAAGGCAAGGCCCGAAGATCGCCGCGAATCATTACCGAACGTTTACCAACGCGCACTAAACCGGGCGGCAGGAGGAACATCGGATGACCGAAACCACCCTCGCCCCCCGCCCGACGCCGGGCGTGGCGACGCCGCCCCTGACCCGCCTGGCCCGCGATCCGGCCGCGCTGCGCACCGCCGCGGAGGCGTTCGAAGCGATGTTTCTCGCGGAAATGCTGTCGCATGCCGGCCTCGGCGAGACGCCCGAAGCCTTCGGCGGCGGCGTGGGCGAGGATGCCTTCGGCAGCCTCCTGGTGCAGGAGCAGGCGAAGATGCTGGCCGCGCGCGGCGGAATCGGCCTGGCCGAAAGCCTGATCCGCTCCATCGCCCGACGCGAGACGGCGGAATGAGCCTCTTCGGCACGGGGATCGGGGACCGTCTGCGGGCGGCCTCATGGCGCGGTCGCGTGCGGCAGGTGCTCGCGCTGCTGGACGAAGAGCGGGCGCTGATTCTGCGCGGCGACATTCGGGGCCTGGCCGGGCTCGCGCCGCGCAGCCGCACGGCGTTGGATGAGCTGACCGTCGCCGCAGCGCCGGAGACACGGGACAGCGAGCCGGATCTGGAGCTTATCCGCGCCTCGGCCAGCCGCAATCGGCGGCTGCTCGGCGCGATGATGGAGGGCGCGGCCCAGGCGCGGCGCGAGTTGGCCCAGGCCGAGAAAGCCAGCAAACGGCTCGGCTACGACCGCGCCGGCGGATCGCTGGGGGCGGGCGATTCGCGCCCCGGGCGGCGGGCGTGACGGCTGAGGCCGGACGTCCTGCCGGATACGCGGAGGCTCGGCGGCCTTGCGCTGCCAGCGCGGTGCGGCGACTTCGCCTGAAGGCGCCGCCACCCGCAGGCCAGCTTGCCCGGCCCGATCCATGACGCAGCAACGCCGAGTCCGCCGCGGCGCAGATGTCGGTTTTTTCGGCGCTTCAAACAGCTTGGAAACGGCAGGCGCCTGCGGCCGGGTTGAGCGCAGAAACGCCACGCCCCATCGTCCTTGAACGCGCCTGGCCCCCTCGCCCTGGCGCCGCCGACCTCTCCGGGCCGAAGCGCCGCTCGCGCGATTTCACGCGCCGCCTCCTCCGGATCAAGGCAGGGAACCTCGCTCAAAACCGCGATTGCACGAGGCTGGCGAAGCTGGTCCCGACCTGCTGCAACAGGCTCAACGCCACGGTCCCGCTGGCGACCGCGGCGGCGCCGTTATTCGCCGCATCGCGGGCCAGGTAGCGACGGATCAGCTTCTCGACATTCTCCGGATCGGCGAAGGCCTCGACCGAGCGGGTGCCGAACAGATCCTCGGTCTTGTTCTGAAGAATCGCGCGTTGCTGGTCGATATCGATCTGCGAGAAGGAGGATGGGAGCCCATAGGCCGTCTCCAGCACCTGGCGCAACGGCAGGTCGCCCATCACCGAGAACCAGACGCCGCCCGGAGACGACGCGTTCGCCGCCTTCTCCGCGAAGGCCCCGAGTTCCCGACGTGCGTTCAACGCCAACCGCAACGCTTGATCGGAGTCGCCGACCGCGGTGTCGAAGCTGCGCTCCTTGTAGGCCGCCACGATCTCGCCGACGAATCCGGCGCGACCGACCCGCGACCCGGTGACATCGCCATATCCGAAGGCCCTCGCCATCTTCTCATAGCGAGTGTCGACCAGCTTCACCGCGAAGCTCTCCGGATCGAGCGTGTTGCTTTCCAGCGCCTTGCGGATGAAGGCGCGCTTGTCGATCTCGTCCTCCAGGCCGAAGGCGGTCAGGGCCACGTTCAACAGACGGCGGTCGGAGACGAGATCCCCCGGCGACGTCGCCTCGCCGATCTTTTCGGCGAAATAGGCGGCCTCGCGGTTGATGTCGGGGCTCTTCGCGAACGTGTCGCGCTGCGAGGTCTCGACCCGTTGCAGCAGCAACCATCCAGCCACGCCGCTCAGCGGAAGCACCGGTGCGAAGGCCATGTTTCCTCTCCTAAACGCGCTATTCGGCCGCCGAAGCGGCGGCGAGCAGACGTTCCTCGCGCGGGAGGAGCGTGCGCAGGGTCTTCAGGGCCTGGTAGTAGTGTTCGGCGATCACATGTTCGGTCGCTTCGGTCAGGCGGGCGCGGCTGTCGGGGTCTTCGAACACCTGGCTGAGCTGCTCGATCCCGACCAGCAGCTGGCGTCGGGCTTCGACCGCTTCGGCCTCCCCCGCCAGCACCAGCTGGGCGATGTAGCAGACCCGCCGCACCGGCGTGGTGACCTCATGCGGATGGATGGCGTCACGCAGGCGCAGGACATTGGCTTCGGGCGACAGGATGTTGATCCGGGTGCGTCGCGGCCCGTTCTCCATCACCACGCCGTTGACCATGACCCGTTCTCCGGGTCCGAGCTTGAGGATCAGCCCCGGCATCAGTCGCGCTCCGTCCCGCCACGCAGGCCCTTCATGACCGCGGCGTTGATCTCGATGAGCGCGGAGGCGTCGGCCTGCTTGTTCAGCACCTTGTGCGAGTGCTTCTCCACGAAGCCGGCCAGCGAGATCAGGCTGGCGCGCAGCGGATCGGGCAGGCCGTTGCCATCGGCGGCGAGATCGGCGGCGAGCGTCAGCCAGAGCCGAAGGTTGTCATGCACCGCTTCGGCCAGCCGGAAATAGGCGAGCTTGTCGCCGGCGGCGAAACGGGCGGAGCTGTCCGACAGGCGATGCGTGGCGCGGGCGAAAACCCGATACTCCGCCTGTCGCGGGGTCAGCACCGCGTCGCGGGCGTCGCCATAGGCCGCGCCGAGGGCCGAGCCTGGGCCCGAGCCGGCGCGCCCGGAAGCGGAGCGGTTGGAAAGGGTGGCGTGGGTGGTCATCTCGGGTCCTCGGGCACGCGCTCCGGACCAGCCGGGCGCCGATCTGGTCTTCAGTCCGCCGCCGACGCGCTTCGGGCGTCGTCAGGAACCCCGCCCGTCGCCACGCCGCCCCGAAAGATGGACGGATCGTGCGCCTGGACCTGACTGGCTGATCGGGCGGGCCGGCGCCGTCGCAGGTGCGCGACCAGGCGGCCTGATATCGCGCGTCTGGCGCTGACAAGCGCATCGACGCGTCCCGAAAGGCGAGGCCATGTCCCGGGCGGGCACGCCGCGCCGAACGCGCGGGCGCCGTAGCGGGAAGGCCGGGAGGGTCCCGGCCTTCCCGGTCTCAGCTCACCGGAACAGCGACAGCACGCTCTGCGGCGCCTGATTGGCGATCGAGAGAGCCTGGATGCCCAGCTGCTGCTGCACCTGCAGGGACTGCAGACGGGCCGAAGCCTCCTCGAGGTTGGCGTCGACCAGGGCGCCGATGCCCGACTTGAGCGCGTCCGACAGCTTGGCCACGAAGTCGGCCTGGATGTCGATGCGGCCCTGGACCGAACCGAACTCGGCCGCGGCGTCGATCGACCCCTGGATCAGGGACTCGATGTTGGCCAGCGCATTCTGCGCGCCGTCAGCCGTCGACACATCGATGCCGTCGAGACCGACCAGACCGCCCGAGGACACGCCGCCCTCGCCATCATCCACCGTCAGCGCCACCGTAGCGGCGTTGTCGTTGTCGATCTGCAGCGTCGGCGGCGAGGTGACCACGTCGTCCGACAGATTGACCTGCACCGAGATGCCGTCGAGACCGCCGGCGTCGATCACCCGCTTCAGGCCGGTCGCCACGTCGTTGAGCGTATCGCCGTCCTTCGCGGTGTAGTCGAAGTTCTGGCCGCCGAGCGAGATGCGGAAGCCGTCGCCCTTGGTGACCACGCCGCCGGTGTTGCCGGCGCCGCCCAGAGACACGGTCTCGGCCCGGGCCGTCAGCGTGCCGGTCGCGCCGGCCGCCAGCGCAGCCTGGGCGCCGGCGGCGTCCGGGTCGACCACGACGGTGGTGGACCCCGACGCGCCGTCGATGTCGATGGTGTCGAACTTGTTGGTCGAGGAGATGGTCACCACGCCCGCGCCCGTGACGGCGGTGCTGACGCCTTCCACGCCCAGGTTGGCGAGACCCGCGGCGACGATGTCGTCGAGGTTGGCAACCGTGATCGCGGCGCCGGTGTTGTTGGTGTAGGTGAACTGCTCGTCGCCGAAGTTGATGGTCAGCGTGTCCGCATCCGCCAGGTCGGTCGCCAGCGTGAGGGTGGCGTCGTTCGCGGCGTTGGACAGGGTCGCGCCGGCGCCGACGGTGTAGGTGCCGTCATCGGCCACGGTGCCGATGCGGTTGATGGCGGCGGCGGTCACGACCGTGCCGGACTCGGAGGTCAGGTTCTGGCCGGTGAACGAGATCGAGGACGAGGCGACGGCGCCCGAGCTCGAGCGGTCCAGCGACGAGAGCACCGCGGTGTCGTCGTAGTTGTCGACCAGGTTCTTGCCGTTGAACTGGGCCGCGCCGAGCACCGAGGTGATCTGGGCGGTCAGCGCCTTGATATCCGTCTGGATCTTGCCGCGGTCGACGTTCTCCTCCTGGGCGGAGACGATCTTGCCCTTGATCTCGGTCAGCAGCTCGGTGACCGTTTCCGCCGCCTGCCGGCCCACCGCCACGGTGGACTCGCCGAGCGACAGCGATTCCGAGATGCCCTTGAAGCCCTTCACGTCGGACTGCATGACCGACGAGATGGCCCACACGGCCGCGTTGTCCTTGGCGGAGCCGACCTTCTTGCCGGTCGAGATCTGGGACTGAATCCCGGTCAGGTTCTTGTTGATGCTGTTGAGGGTCTGGAGCGCGACCATCGCGCTGTTGTTCGTCAGAATGCTGGCCATTGCTGCGTATTCCCGTAGCCGGCGACGCATGTCGCGCCGCAGTTTCATGATCGATCAGGCTTCGCCTGCTCGAAGAGAACCGCCGTTCTGACGGAGCGCATCGGGCGTTCGACCCGCCGCGCCGGCCCACCCTGAGGCCGCTGACGAGGACTTTTGACGGGAAAATCATAACGCGGAGTTACCGGGCCCCACCCCGTTGGCTGCAATCTGAACGACCGGCCTGCCTGCCACGGCTTATGCTCAGGAAGCATCTGAAAAGGAACGCTTTTCAACGCCCTCGCCCGCCGATTGGCCGGCGTCCGCCGCGCCCGATTCGCCGAGCGCCGCGGCCAGCCTCGCGAAGCTGTCCGCCGCGCCCGCCGGCGCCTCCGCCGCGCAAAACGCGTCGAGCGCAGGATAAAGCCGCACCGCCCGGTCCGATTCGGGATCCGCCCCCTCGCGCCAAAGTCCCGCCTGCAGCATCGGCTCGGCCTTCTCATGCAGGCCGAACACCCGCCGCGCCGAGGCGATCAGCCGATTCTCCGTGGCCGAGGCGCAGGCCGGCAGCGCCCGCGACACCGAGCGCCCGACATCCACCGCCGGGAATCGCCCCCGCTCGGCGATGCCGCGTTCCAGCACGGCATGGCCGTCGAGCAGGCCGCGGGTCATGTCGGCCACCGGCTCCTCCATGTCGGACCCCGCGACCAGGACCGAGAAGATCCCGGTGATGTCGCCGCGCCTGCCGTCCGGCCGCTCCGGCCCGGGTCCGGCGCGTTCGACCAGCGCCGCCAGCATCGCAGCGGTGGAAGGCGGGTAGGCGCGCAGGGACGGCGGCTCGCCCGCGGTCAGCGCCACTTCGCGATGCGCCTCGGCGAAGCGCGACAGGCTGTCGACCAGCAGCAGCACATGCCGCCCCTCGTCGCGCAGATGCTCGGCCACCGCCATCGCGGTCCAGGCCGCCCGCCGCTTGACCAGCGGCGACTGGTCCGAGGTCGCGCAGACCACGACCGACCGCGCCATCCCCTCCGCCCCCAGCACGCTTTCGGTGAATTCGCGCAGCTCGCGCCCGCGCTCGCCGATCAGCGCGAACACCACGCAATCGGCCTGCACCCCGCGCGCGAGCGCGCCCAGCAGGCTGGACTTGCCGACGCCGGATCCCGCGAAAAGGCCGATTCGCTGCCCCTGCACCAGCGGCAGCAGCGTGTCGAACACCGACAACCCCGTCGCCAGCCGGGCGCCGAGCCGCGCGCGCCGCATCGGATCGGGGGCCGGCGGGCGCAGCGGGACCGCGTCCGGGCCCTGGCGCAGCATGCGCCCGTCCATCGGCGCCCCGAAGGCGTCGACGACCCGCCCGATCCAGGCCTCGCACGGGCGCAGGCCGGGGTCCGGGGTCAGCGTCACAGCGTCTCCGAGGCCGATTCCATAAGAGGGGCCGTAGGTCATCACCGTGGCCCGGCCGTCGGCGAGCGCCACGATCTCCCCCTCCATCGGAGGCGAATCGCGGACCGCGATTTCCACCCGGTCGCCCAGCCGGGCCCGGGGCGCGAGGCCCAGCGCCGTCAGCGCCCCGCCATCGGCCCGCGTGACGCGACCGATTCGCCGCATTGCGGGAACTGCGCGCAATTCCGCGCTCAAATGCTCCAGATCCATGGGTTTCGGGCCTCCTGCCCTGCCGATCGCCGCCGCCGGTTACGACTTGTCAACGAACGCCGGTTAATCCCGGGTTTCGAAGCCTCCGGAGGAGAAACCCCGAGATGAGCGGCGGACTGAAAATTCTGACCCTGGCCGAGTCGCTGGCGAGCTTCGCCGGCTCCCGGCAAACCGTGCTCTCGCGCAACGTGGCCCATGCGGATACGCCGGGCTATCGCGCGCAGGATCTCACGCCGTTCTCGCGGACCTATGAGGCGATGGAGGCGACCGAGGACGGTCTCGCCTTCCGCCCCCGGGCCACGCGCATCGGCCATGTCGATCCCGACGCCGGCCCGGCGGGATCGGAGGAAGTGCAGGCCTCGTCCCGCGGCGCCGCCTCCCCCAACGGCAACGACGTTTCGCTGGAGGACCAGATGGTCCGCGCCTCCGAAACGCGGCTCCAGCACGAGCTGGCGCTGGGCGTCTGGCGCAAGTCGCTCGACATTCTGCGCGCCGCGATCACGCCGCCGCGATGAGGTCGATCATGGACATGGACGCCGCAGGCCCCCCCCGGGCCGTCGCGGTCCGGACCCTCCCTTTTCCGTTCCGGCGCAGGGCCGGGGGCGCCGTATCGCGCCGTGCCGCCCACTTGCGCCCGAAACCGTTTCCGTCCGCTGAACAGGAGCCCTGGCAATGAGCGATCTTGTCGAGGCGATGGCCGCATCGGCCAGCGGCATGCAGGCCCAGGCGACCCGCCTGCGGCTGAGCGCCGAGAATCTGGCCAACTCCGACACGCCCGGCTACCGGCGCAAGACCGTGCCGTTCGAGGCGATGGACCCCGAACGCGCCGACGGCGCCGCGGTCCGCGCCGGCCGGCTGCGCCTGTTCCAGGGCGATCTTCCCAAGGTCCACGACCCCTCGCACCCGCTCGCCGACGCGCAGGGCGACTATGAGGGATCCTCGGTCGAGCTGATGACCGAGGTCGCCGATTCCCGCGAGGCGCAGCGCAGCTACGAGGCCAATCTCCGCCTGCTCGACCAGGCCCGGCAGATGAGCCGCGGCCTGCTCGAGATGCTGCGCCGCTGACCCCTGCCCCCCCCGACCGGAGATCGAGATGAACGTCGCAGACAGCCTTGCCGCCCGCTTCTACCAGGGCCTCGCCCCCGCCGTGGGCGCAGGCCCGCCCGCCGGCGCCCCCCGCCCGCAGGAAAGCGCCGGCGCCCCGTCCGGCCGCAGCTTCCTCGGAGACGCCGCGCGCGGCTTTCTCGACGCCCTGCGCGCCGGAGAGACCACGGCGATGAAGGGCCTCGCCGGATCCGCCGACATGCAGTCGGTGGTGACCGCGCTCGCCTCCACGGAGATCGCGGTGCAGACCGCGGTGACCATGCGCGACAAGGTGGTCGAGGCCTATCAGGAGATCCTGCGCATGCCGGTCTGATCCCCGCCGCGGCGCCCGGCCGGCTCCCCCGCCCCGGGCTCCCTCCAAGCGCCCGGCCGCGCCGCCCGCCGGCGCGACCCCGGACGACGCCGCGCGCGGCGCCGTCCCCGGGGCCCGATCACGGGCCCCGGTCAGGAGACGCTCCCCCGATGTCCCCCCCCCCTATGCGTCGACCCCCGACGCGTTTCCCCCAGACGCGTTTCCCGACGCGCCCGTGCCCGCGATGACCGAAACGATTCTCTACGACATGCTCAAGCAGGGCCTGTGGGCGGCGATCGTCGCCTCGGTCCCGATCCTGTCGGTGGCGCTGATCGCCGGGCTGGCCATCGGTCTGGTGCAGGCGCTGACCTCGATTCAGGAGATGACGCTGACCTTCGTGCCCAAGCTCGCCGCCATCGCCGCCACCTTCTGGCTGGCGATGGGCTTCATGGGCTCGACCTTCGTGGACCTGTGGAAGGACATGCTGATCCCGCTGATCGCCTCGGGGCCGTCATGACCGCCGGCCCGCGGTCCTCCTCCCCTTCCGCGCCGCCTGCGCCTGCGACGCCCGGGCGACGCGCCGTCGCCCGTCGCGGGCGCGACGCCGTCCCGGCCGCCCCGGCGGCAGGGCGCGGACCTGTCCGCGCGGATGGCGGGGTCGGCGCCGGCCTCCGTCGCGCCTCGCACCGCGCGCCGCGTCACGGCGCCCCAGGCCTGCCCGCGCTGCTCGCCGCGACCTTCCTCGCCGCCGCCTTCCTGCCGCTCGCGCTCCCGGCCGCCGCAGCCACCCCGCCCGACGTCCGCCTGCCCGCGCTCTGCGAGGCCGCCGCCCGCCGCGCCGCCGCGGCCGAGGACGTGCCGCTGCGCCTGCTCCGCGCCATCTCGCTCGCCGAAACCGGCCGCAAGCGCGACGGAAGGTTCGAACCCTGGCCCTGGACCGTGAACATGGAGGGCGAGGGCCGCTGGTTCGACGCCCCCGGGCCCCTGCTCGACTGGGTCCGCGCCCGTCAGGCCGCCGGGGCCCGCAGCTTCGACCTCGGCTGTTTCCAGGTGAACCATCTCTGGCACGGCCAGGCCTTCGACGATCTCGAGCAGATGCTCGACCCCGACGAAAACGCCCGCTACGCCGCCCGCTTCCTGCGCGCGCTCCGCGACGAGACCGGGTCCTGGGAAACCGCCGTCGGTCACTACCATTCCCGCACGCCGGACCTCGCCTCGGGTTACCGCGCGCGGGTGCTGCGGTTCGCCGAGCTGCCCGCCCCGGAGCTGGCCGAGGGGCTGCCGCCGCCCCGCGGCGCGCCGCTGCGCACCCTCCCGCGGCCCGAGGCGTCCATGCGCCTCTTCGCCAGCCTCTCGCCCGCCGACCGGCTGGCCGAGGCGCGCCGGGACGCGCGCGCCGACGCCGCCGCCGCCAGCCTCGCTTATGCCTGGCTCTCCGCCGTCGCCGAGCCGCCGCGGCTCGGGGACCCGGCCGGCGCCGCGCCCTCCCGCGGGCTCCTGCGTCACGCGCAGCCGCTTTTCGGCCAGGGAGTCCGCTGACATGCCCAAGCTGACCGTCGCCGGGCTCTATCAGCCCACCGTGATGCTGGCGCTGGCGCTGATGGCGATCATCGTGATGATGATCCTGCCGATGCCGTCCTGGGTGCTGGACGTGGGCCTCGCCGCCTCCTTCGGCATCGCCATCCTGATCTTCACCAACGTGCTGTTCATCGAACGCCCGCTGGATTTCTCCGCCTTCCCGACGATCCTGCTCGCCTCCCTGATGCTGCGCCTCAGCCTCAACGTCAGCTCCACCAAGCTGATCATCGGCGAGGGCCATACCGGCACCGGCGCCGCCGGCGACGTGATCGAGGGCTTCGCGATGTTCGTGATGGGCGGCTCGGTCTATCTCGGCCTCGTCGTCTTCGGCGTGCTGCTGATCGTGAATTTCATCGTGATCACCAAGGGCGCCGGGCGCATGGCCGAGGTCGGCGCCCGCTTCGCGCTCGACGGCATGCCCGGCAAGCAGCTCGCCATCGACAGCGACATGGCCGCCGGCGCCATCTCCCACGACGAGGCCCGGACGCGGCGCAAGATCGAGCAGGAGGAGACGACCTTCTTCGGCTCGCTCGACGGCGCCTCCAAATTCGTGAAGGGCGACGCGGTGGCAGGGCTGCTGATCACCCTGCTCAACCTGCTGGTCGGGCTGGCGATCGGGGTGCTGGCCCATGACATGCCGCTGGACCGGGCGTTCGAGACCTATGCGATTCTCACCGTCGGCGACGGGCTGGTCACCCAGATCCCCTCGGTGATCATCTCGATCGCCACGGCGCTGCTGCTGGCCAAGGGCGGGCTGATGGGCTCGACCGACCGGGCGCTGATCGGGCAGCTCGGCGGCTACCCGGCGGCGCTGGCCACGGTGTCGGCGCTGATGGCGGCCTTCGCGCTCGCCCCGGGCCTGCCCTTCGTGCCGTTCCTCGGGGGGGCGGCGCTGCTGGCCGGGGCGGCCTGGCTCGCCTGGCGCGAGCAGGCGGCGAAGAAGACGCGCGAGGCCTTGACCGCCAAGGGCGAGCCCTCCGCCCAGTCCCGGTCGGAGCGGCCGCTGGGCGACGTGCTCGACCTCGACGAGATCCACGTCGAATTCCACCCCGACCTGGTGGCGACGGTGATGGACGAGGCGACGGGCCTCGGCGCCCGCATCGCCAACATGCGCAACCATGTGGCCCAGGTCTACGGCGTGGTGATCCCCGAGATCCGGCTGACCGACCAGGACGCGCTGCCGCCCGGCGGCTACGCCATCCGCATCCAGGGGGTGGAGATCGCGCGCGCGGTGCTCGAACCCGACAAGACCCTGATCCTGCTGGGCGAAAACCCCGACGGCGCCCCCCCGGGCCGCGATGTGAAGGAGCCGGTCTACGGCGCCCCCGCCCGCTGGATCGACCCGTCCCTGCAGGAGGACGCGGCGATTCTCGGCCTGCCGGTGGTCTCGCCCACCGAGGTCGTCGCCACCCATCTTCTGGAAACGGTGAAGGAGAATTTCGCCCGCCTGTTCTCGCGACGCGCCCTGCGCAAGCTGCTCGACAGCTTCGTCAAGGTCTCCGACCCGGCGCGGGCCGAGGCGAACCGCCGGATCCTCGACGAGTTCATCCCCGAGAAAGTGCCCGTCGACCTGCTGCAGACCGTGCTGCGGCTGCTGCTGGAGGAGAAGGTCTCGATCCGGAACCTGCCGCTGATCCTGGAGGCGGTGGCCGAATCCCGTGGTCATCTCGGCGCGCCGGAGGCGATCGCCGAGCATGTGCGCCAGCGGCTGGGCTTCCAGATCGTCGCCGAGATGCTGGAGGAGGACGGCGCCCTGCCGCTGATCCAGCTCTCCCCGGAATGGGAGGAGACCTTCTCGGCCCACGAGGTGAAGGACGGCGACGGCGCGGGCGACGTGGCGCTGCCGCCCTCGGAGTTCAACCGGCTGGCCGCAGCGGTGGCCGACAAGGTGGCGAAGGCCGGGGCGGACGGGCGCTATCCGGCGATCGTGACCTCGACCCGGCGGCGGCGCTTCCTGCGCACGGTGCTGTCGGCCAAGGGCGTGCGCAACCCGGTGCTGAGCTTCGAGGAGATCGGAACCTCCGGCCGCCCGACCCTGCTGGGCCAGGCATGACGCGCGCGCGCCAGCCTTGGCCCCCCCCGCCTCG
>NZ_JBSRTQ010000084.1:0-20539 GCF_055129145.1 Albimonas sp.
TGAAAGCCATCGCCTTGCTCTTCGCCGATGGTGAGGCGGCGGTCAGGGCCCGGGCGAAAACCGTTTCGGTCCGCCCGCGCCAGGCTCTGATCGGCGCCGCGCCGAGATCCTCGAAGGACCCGGCGCGGCGCTCGGGGGCGGACGTCGCCTCAGGCGGCGGCGCGACGGCTCCGGCGCAACATCCCAAGTCCGGCGAGGGCGCCGCCCAGCAGCACGAACGAAGCGGGCAGCGGCACCGCCGACGGCGGATCCACCGAATTCGATGTGTCCGTCAGCGGCAGCGTTCCCGTGAATGTCCCGGGCCGGATCTCGGAATTCTGGACGAGGTTGCCCGAAACCACCGTCCCCTTGATGCCGCCGCCCCCCACCTTGACGTTGGCCAGCGGCGCAAGCACCGAATAGTTGAAGGTCGAGTTGAAGTTGAGCGTCGCCGCTTCGAAGAAGTTGAACACCACGTTGGTGTTGACCTGATTGAAGTTGGCGCCGACATTGATATTGGTGCCGCTGACGTTGACGACCACCGTGATCGAGGGATCGACGTTGATGCCCTGGAAGGTGCCGCTCGCCAGAACCGACCCGGAGATGTTGAACACCGCCAGCGCGCTCGAGGTGCCCGACACGTCGAGGCGCAACTGGTTCCGGTCGGAGAGGTAGGCCGTTCCGTTCGACGTGGAGCCGAGCTTGCTCAGGTCCAGCGAGGCCTTCTTGAGGACCTGACCGACCTGCTCCACCGGAATTCCTGAGACGCCGGTCTGGATCGAGCCGCCGCCGTTGTTGATGATCGACCCATTGATGGTCCCGCCGATCTTGGCGTCGCCCGACGCCAGATGCGGCCTCTTGTAGACGCTTCCGCCGACGATGAACGTGCCGGAGATGCCCCCCCCGACGTCGACCGCGGCGAGGCGGTCGGGATTGACGCCCTTGTCCGATCCGCCGCCGGTGCGATTGTAGTCGCCCCCGATGAAGACCGTTCCCTGCGTCTCGCTGTTGTTGCTGATGTCCCCCAGGACGATGTTGTTGAAGCCCGACATCAGCGTTTGGGCATTCAAAACAGCGGCGTGCCCAGGCGTGGCGAGCGTAGCCATACCCATGGCGTACGCCGCCGCGCGAGCGGTGCGATAGACGTTCATGTTATTCCCCATAGTCCGCGCAGACTCCGCCCCCGGAGTCCACACGGTTCAGCGTGCGTTCAAAGATGTGGTACACCAGCTCGGTGTTTTTGACGAGAGGCTTCGCGCGCCGACGAGCGAGGCGGTCCGCTCGAAAATGCAAAATTTTATGAAATCAGGTGCTTGAAGGGGAAGAAGATCCGGAAAAAGCGCAGGGGAAAGGTCGCAGGATATCGACCATCGCGCCAGAATGTCTCGGTCCGGACTTGTTTGTTCACAGGCCGGCGACAACCCCGCCGGCCTGTGCTGGAGGTCAGAGAATCAGGCCGCCGTCCACCGGAATGGTCTGGCCGCAGACATAGGCCGCCAGCGGCGAGGCGAGGAACAGCGCCACCCCGGCCATGTCGACCGGCAGGCCGAGCCGGCGCATGGGGATCGACTTCAGCGTCGCCGCCAGCCGGTCGGGGTTCTCGGTGGTGACCTTGGTCAGCTTGGTGTCGACGAGGCCCGGCGCGATGCCGTTGACCCTTATGCCGTCGCGGGCCCAGGCCTCGCCCAGCGTGCGGGTGAGCCCCACCACCCCGACCTTGGAGGCGGCGTAGGCCGGGTTGCCCCGGGTCGAGTGATAGGCCGCGGTCGAGGAGATGGTGATCAGCGCGCCCCTGGCCGCGGCCAGCATCGGGTGGAAGCGGATCGCGCAGGCCATCAGGCTGTTGAGGTTGACGTCGATGACCCTGGCGAAGCCGGCCATCTCGAACTCGCCGCCCTTGTAGATCACCGTGCCCTGGCTGAGCACCAGCACGTCGAGCGTCTCGAAGCCGGGCACGGCGGCCTCGACCGCGGCGAAGTCGGAGACGTCGACCTGCGCGTAGGTCAGCCCGTCGAGGTCGCTGTCGGGGTTGCCGGCGTAGTCCGCGGCGGCGGCGCGGGTGCCCCAGACATGGACGTCGGCGCCCCGCGCCCGGAACGCCTGCGCGATGCCGTTGCCGATGCCGCTGGAGCCGCCCACCACCAGAACCGTCTTGCCGCCGAAATCGAGGTCCATGCCGTCATCTCCTGCCAATTGCGCCCCCCGGTGCTAGCGGGGGGCGGGCGGGGATGTCTTGCGTCGAACCTGCGGGCCGGCCCGCCCCCCGCCTCAGGCGGCGACGAGCGGCGGCTGCGCGGCCTCGGCCGCTTCGCGGATGGCGCGGATGTTGTCGGCGTAGACCTTGGGATCGCGCGCCGAGCCGCCCTTGAACACGGCCGAACCGGCGACCAGCACGTCGGCCCCGGCCGCGGCCACCAGCGGCGCGGTCTCGGCGGTCACGCCGCCGTCGATCTCGATATGGATCGGGCGGGCGCCGATCATCGCCTTGAGCGCGCGCACCTTCTCGACCTGGGCCATGATGAACTTCTGCCCGCCGAAGCCGGGGTTCACCGTCATCACGCAGACGAGGTCGATGCGGTCGAGCACGTGCTCGATGGCCGAGATCGGGGTGGCGGGGTTGAGCGCCACGCCCACATGACAGCCGAGCTCGCGGATCGCCTGCAGGGTGCGGTCGAGATGCGGGCCGGCCTCGGCATGGGCGGTGATGATGTTGGCGCCCGCGGCGGCGAAGGCGGCGAGATAGGGGTCGACCGGCGCGATCATCAGATGAACGTCGATGACGCCGGCCACATGCGGGCGCAGGGCGCGGACGGTTTCCGGGCCGAAGGTGATGTTGGGCACGAAATGGCCGTCCATCACGTCCACATGGATCCAGTCGGCGCCCGCGGCCTCCACCGCGCGGCATTCCTCGCCGAAGGCGGCGAAGTCGGCGGCGAGGATCGAGGGCGCGATCTTGATCGTGCGGAAGTCTTGCATGGACGGGCGCTCCGGGCCTTGTGTCTGCGGCGATCGCCCGGCGCGCGGGTTGCGGCGCGCGCGGGATCGGGATCGGTTGAGGTTCCCCATAACGGCGACGGGCGCGCCCGTCCAGCCGCAGGGGCGTGGGAGAGAGGCGCCGCGGAAAACGCGCGCCGACGACGCCGTTCCGCCCGCGGCGCGCGGGACCGGGGGCGCGGGCGGCCGCCGACCCCGGCAGCCGGCGGCGCGCGCGGATCGACGGCGGCGGAACCGGCGCTCATGCTGCGAAAAACCCGCCGCGACGGCGCATTTCGCCTCGAAATCGCCCCGAGGACCGCGATGCACGCAAGCTTGATGATCCGGCGCGACGCCCGCGGCCTCCCCCCTCTTGCCCCGCGGCCCCGCGCCGAGGCCTAGTGGGCGGGACGACGCCCTGCCCCTCCGGCGCCCTGCACGCCTCGCGCCCTACGGAGACGCCCATGACCTTCGACGACGCCTACGCCCCGGCCGCCGCCCAGTGCGACGCGGCGCGCGCGCGCTTCGCCGACCCCGACCTGACCGCGACCGGAGAGCCGCGCGCCGCCGTGCCGCTGAGCGACCCGCGCACGCTGTGGTTCAACACCGGAACCCTGTGCAATATCGACTGCCCGACCTGCTATATCGAGAGCTCGCCCAGGAACGACCGGCTGGTCTACCTGACCCGGACCGAGGTCGAAACCTATCTGGAAGAGGCCCGGACGCTGGGCTGGCCGTTGCGCGAGGCGGGCTTCACCGGCGGCGAGCCGTTCATGAACCCCGAGATGATCGGCATGGCCGAAGCGGCGCTGCTCGCCGGCCTCGACACGCTGATCCTGACCAACGCCATGCGCCCGATGATGCGGCCCGCGATGCAGGCGGGGCTTGCGGATCTCGCCGCCCGGTTCGGAGACCGGCTGACGCTGCGCGTGTCGCTCGACCACTACGCAGCCCCCGGACATGACGCGGAGCGGGGGGCGGGGGCGTTCGAGGCCTCGCTGATCGGGATGCGCTGGCTGCGCGACCATGCGGGGGGGGCGAAGCTGGCGGTGGCCGGGCGCGCCTCCCGGCTCGGCGGCGAGGCGGAGGCGCGGGCGGGTTATGCGGCGCTCTTCGCCCGCGAAGGCTTCGCCATCGACGCGGCGGACCCGGGCGCCTGCGTCATCTTCCCCGAGATGGACGCGGACGCGCCGACGCCCGAAATCACCACCGCATGCTGGGGGATCCTCGACGTGTCGCCCGACTCGGTGATGTGCGCCTCGGCCCGGATGGTGGTGCGCCGGCGAGGGGCGGCGCGCGCCTCGGTCGCCGCCTGCACGCTGATCCCCTACGACCCGGCGTTCGAACTCGGCGAGACGCTGGCCGAAGCCGCCCGGCCGGTGAAGCTGAACCACCCGCATTGCTCGAAATTCTGCGTGCTGGGCGGGGCGAGCTGCTCGGGCTGAGCCCGCCCGCCCCGGCCCGCCAACGCGCCTCAGGTCGCCGCGGGCGGCGCCATGGAGGACAGCGACAGGACGGCGGATTCGAACAGGCCGGCAGGCCGAGACAGGCGTTCCGGATCGCCGGGTCGATGCGCCGGGCCCCGTCGACGCCCGCAACCCAGGCCCGAACTGAAGCCGCCAGGCCTTCACGACCGGCGCCTCGGCGCCGGACGTCCGTCGATCATTCGCCACCGGGCGAGACGCCGCGGCAAACCCGGTCGGCCCGGCCCAGCATCAGCCTTGGGTTTGCACTCTGATCGCAAGGATAGCGTCGTCGCAAAAACCCGCTTTCGCGAATCGGCCTCACCACAAGCCGCTGAAAACCACGGATTCCGGCGAAGGCCGGCGGCCGCCTCAGGCCCGGCGGGCGGCGAGCGATTCGCGCAGCAGCGCCGACAGCGCCTCTCGCGGCACGTCGCGGGTGACGAAGGCCTCGCCGATGCCGCGGGCGAGGATGAAGGTCAGCGCGCCGGCCTTCACTTTCTTGTCCTGGGCCATCAGCGCCAGCAGGCCGTCGGCGTCGGGCAGTTCGCCGGGAATGTCGGAAAGCCGGGCGCGCATCCCCATCGCCTCGAAATGCGCCGCGACCCGGCCCGGCGTCTCCTGCGAACAGAGGCCGAGGCGGGCCGACAGCTCGAAGGCCAGGGCGCAGCCGATGGAGACCCCCTCCCCATGCAGCAGGCGCTGCGAATAGCCGGTGGCCGATTCCAGCGCGTGGCCGAAGGTGTGGCCGAGGTTCAGCAGCGCGCGGTCCCCCTGCTCGGTCTCGTCGCGGGCCACGATCTCGGCCTTCATCTCGCAGGACCGGCGCACGGCGCGCATCCGGGCGGCGGCGTTCCCGGCGGCGAGTGCGGGGCCCTCCGCCTCCAGCCACTCGAAGAACTCCGCGTCGCCGAGCAGCCCGTATTTCACCACTTCGGCGTAGCCCGACAGCAGTTCGCGCGGCGGGAGCGTGTCAAGCACGTCGATGTCGGCGAGCACCAGGCGGGGCTGATGGAAGGCGCCGATCAGGTTCTTGCCCTGGCGCGCGTTCACCCCGGTCTTGCCCCCCACCGCGCTGTCGACCTGGGCGAGCAGCGTCGTGGGGATCTGCACGAAGCCGACGCCCCGGCGCAGGATGGCGGCGGAGAAGCCCGCCAGGTCGCCGATCACGCCCCCGCCCAGCGCCACCACCAGGTCGTCGCGCTCGACCTTCTGGTCGAGCAGCCAGTCCACGGTCCGGCCCAGATCCGTCCAGTTCTTGGTGGCCTCGCCGGGCGGCAGCGCCAGCGCATCCATGCTCACCCCGCCGGCGGCGAGGCCGTCGCGCAGGGCGCCCAGATGGCGGGCGGCGACCGTCTCGTCGGTGATCACCGCCACCCGCGGGCGCGGCAGCAAGGGGGCGATCAGCTCGCCGGAGCGGGCCAGAAGACCCGGCCCGATCTCGATCCGATAGGCCCGCGCCCCCAGCGCCACGTCCACGGTCTCGCGCATGTCTTCTCCCGGTTCCGGTTGGTTTCGCAGGGCTCTCGGCGGCAGGCCAGGCCCCGTCCGCAGGCCTCAGTCGGCGTCCCTGTCGACGCTGACCACGTCGCCGCGCGCCGACAGCGCCTCGATGATGCGGGCGACCACGGTCTCGTGCCGGTCGCCGGCGCGGCTGTCCACCACCACGTCGGCCTGGGCGTAGACCGGATGGCGAAGCTCGATCAGGCGGGCGAGGATTTCGCGCGGGTCGCCCTGGGCGAGCAGCGGGCGCCCGGCGCGGCGCGACACCCGCTCGACCAGCGTGTCGAGCTCGGCGCGCAGCCAGACCACGGCGGCCCCGCGCTCGCGGATCGCGCTTCGCGTCTCGTCGTTCATCCAGGCCCCGCCGCCGGTGGCGATGATCCGGGGGCCGCCTTCCAGCAGACGGGCGATGACCCGCCGCTCCCCATCCCGAAAGCTGGGCTCGCCGAGCGAGGCGAAGATCTCGGGCACCGTCATGCGGGCGGCGCGCTCCACCTCCTCGTCCGAGTCGACGAAGGGGGTGGCGAGCGCCGCGGCGAGCCTGCGCCCGACCGAGGTCTTGCCCGCCCCCATCAGCCCCACCAGCACCACGGCGCGGATCGGCCGCGGCTGCGCCAGCCGGGTTCCGGGAAGATCGATGAGGGGCAGGCTGGGCTCAGGCGTCATGGCGGGCGCGAGTTCGGTCTTCCGGCAGGGGTCGGCCGCGGGGCGGTCGGACGAGAGGCGACGCGAAGGCGGCGACGGAGGATCGAAGCGTTCTTCAGGCGATGTCCGGGCTTGGCGTGCCGGGCGCGTCGCGTCAAGCGCGGTTTTTGGCCGGCGGGGCGGCGGAGGCCGGCGGATCGCGGGCGGGATGCGGCTGCGGTCCCCTCGCGCCCGATGGCCGCGGGGACGTCGCAAGGCGTTGTTCGAAAGGCGGAAACGCCGCGTCTCGGGATTTCGCGCCCGGCGTCGCGCCGCCCTGCCGCCGCGGCCTCCGTTGCGGGCGGAGGACGGTCGGCGTAAGCTCGCTCCCGCGTCCCCGGGACGTCTCCCGTCATCCTGCGCGGCGCGGCGGACCGAACGCGATAGCCGACCGGATGCGGTCGGGCGCGCGTTGAAGATCGGGCGACCGTAAATATTTGGGCGACCGGAACGGAAAACGCGGACCCCGGGCGACCCGCCCGGAACCGCGCGGTCAGGCGATAGGGCGCGCAGACGCCCGCATGAAGGCGGATCAGGCATGTCGGTGGTCTACAGGTATCTTCTTTATCTCATCCTGCTGGCCGCGGCCGGCTTCGCGGTGTATGCGGCGCTCGCCGATCTGCCGCCCCCGGTGCGCGAGGTGACCCTGCCCGCGCCCGCCCCGGAGCTCTGAGCCCGGCATGGACGCGGCCCGCATCGAGGCGTTTCTCGAAGCGATGCTGGCCGAGCGCGGGGCCGCGCCCAACACGCTCGTCGCCTACGCCCGCGACCTGACCGATTTCGCGGAGTTCGCGGGGCGGGACGGCTGGCGGGCGGACCGCTTCGTGGTGGAGGACTGGCTCGCCGATCTCGACGCCCGCGGGCTGAGCCGGGCCACCCGCGCGCGAAAACTCTCGGCGTTGCGCCAGTTCTTCCGCTTCGCGCTGACCGAAGGCTGGCGCGACGACGACCCCGCCGCCCGCATCGCCGGGCCCGGGGCCGCGCGGCGCCTGCCCAAGACGCTGTCGGAGGCCGAGGCCGGCGCGATGCTCGACGCCGCCCGCGCGCCGCGGCGCGAGACCGGGGCCGCCGCCCGCGACGCGCTGCGCCTCACCTGCCTCGTCGAGCTCCTCTACGCCACCGGCCTGCGCGCGACCGAGCTCTGCGCCCTGCCCGTCGCCGCCGCCCGCGGCGATCCCCGCGTGTTGCTGGTGCGCGGCAAGGGAGGGAAGGAGCGGATCACGCCGCTGACCGGCCCGTCCCGCGCCGCGCTGACCGCGTGGCTTGCGATGCGGGATGCGGACAAGCGGCTAGCGAAATCGCCGTTCCTCTTCCCCTCCGCCGGCAAGGCGGGGCACCTGACCCGCGTGCGGCTCTGGCAGCTGATCACCGGGCTGGCGGCCGAGGCCGGGGTCGATCCGACCCGCGTCTCCCCCCACACCCTGCGCCACGCCTTCGCCACCCATCTGCTGGCCCATGGCGCCGATCTGCGGGTGATCCAGACCCTGCTCGGCCATGCCGACCTCGCCACCACCGAGATCTACACCCATGTGCTGGAGGCGCGCCTGAAGGACCTGGTGCTGACCCGCCATCCGATGGCGGGGGACTAGGCGTCAGGGCCGGGCGATCTCGATCTCCAGCCGCTGAAAATACGGGCGCTCGGGGCTGAAGACCGGATCGGGAAACCCCGGCTGATTGATCGCGTCGGGAAAATTCTGCGGCTCGAGGCAGAGGCCGGCGAAGGGTCCGTAGACCCGCCCCTCCAGCCCCGGAACCGGCAGCGCGAGGCCGGGGGCGTCGTAGACCTGGATGCCGGGCTGGTCGGTCCAGAGCCGCAGGCGCAGGTCGCCGGCGGGCGACAGCACCTCGGCGGCGGGGGCGTCGGGGTCGCGGTCCGCGTCCAGCACGAAGTTCAGGTCGATCGGCAGGGGGGCGCCGTCCGGCCCCCGCAGCGGACGTGGTTGGCGGAAATCGAGCTCCGTGCCCACCACCGACGCGATCTCGCCGGTCGGGATCAGGTCGGGGCCGGTGGGCGTGAAGCGCCCGGCCGCGAGGCGCAGGCGATGGTCGAGCACGTCGCCGCCCCCGGCCCCCGCCCCCCCGAGGTTCCAGTAGGAATGCTGGGCGAGGTTGATCGGCGTCGGGCGATCCGGCCGGGCCGAGATATCCATCCGCAGCCGCGCGCCCTCGAGCCGCATGATCACCTCGAGCGCCACCGCGCCGGGATAGAGGTCTTCGCCGTCCGGGCTGGTCCGGGTCAGGCGCAGGGCGGCGCCGTCGGTCTCCATCGCCCAGTTGCGCCGCCCGAAGCCGACGGTTCCGCCATGCAGGTGATGGGCGGCTTCGTTGGGCGCGAGCCGGACCTCCCGCCCCTCCAGCGCGAAACGGGCCCAGGCGATGCGGTTGGCGACCCGGCCGCAGAGCGCGCCGAAGCTGGGGGAATGCAGGGGATAGGGCGCGAAATCCTCGAAGCCAAGCGTCACCGGGCGCGGCCCCTCCGGGGCCTCCGCCCGCCAGTCGCGGATCACGCAGCCCCAGGACAGCACGCGGATAGAGGCGGCGTCGGAGCGGAGTTCGGCCTCGAGCACCTGGGCGCCCTGATGCCCGGCGAAGGGGCGCAGCGTCACGGACATGGGCGGTCTCCGGCGTTGGGGCGTACGAGGGGGGACGCGAGGACGGCGACCCGTCATGGCGCGCAGCAAAGCCGGGCGCGAGCGCGAGGGCAAGGGCCGAGGCGGCCCCGGGGGCATGCGACGGTCGGGGATGATACGGCGCCAAGGGCGCCCCGGGCCATTCGCCGCGCGGGCGCGACGGCCATGTCGGCGCTTCGGTCGGCGCGCGGCTCCGGCGGAATCGGCCGAGGCGCCCCCCCGGGCCGTCGGGCCGTCCTGCCCCGCGGCGGCGTCGCGCGCGCCACGCCCTCGACATCACGGCGCGCGGGGGTTAAACGGGCGACCGACCGCCGGGCCTCGCCGCCCGGCCCTCCGTCATTGCGCCCCCGCCGGGCCGGTCCCGTTCCAAGGGGCCCCTGGCAGGCGCCCGCGACACGAACGACCGCGAAGGACCGCGACGTCATGGAAAACGTACTGCTCATCGTCCACCTGATCCTCGCGGCCTTCCTCATCGGGATGGTGCTGCTGCAGCGGTCCGAGGGCGGCGCGCTCGGCATCGGCGGCGGCGGGGGCGGGCTGACCTCGGCCCGCGGCGCCGCGTCGGGTCTGGCCAAGGCCACCTGGGCGCTGGCCGCGGCCTTCATCGCCACCTCGCTGATCCTCACCATCATCGCCGCGCAGAAAAGCGGCGACCGCTCGGTGCTCGACCGTCTGGGCGGCGTCTCCGCCCCGGTCGATCCCGCCGGGACCCCCGCCGACGGCGGCCTCGCCCCCGATCTGCAGCGCCTGCTGACCCCGCCGTCGGCCGACGATGCGTCGAGCTCCCGTCCCTCGACCTCGACGCCGGCTCCGGCCGGCGCCACGCCCGCCCCGTCTTCCACGGCCCCCGCCGCTTCCGGCGACGCCGGGACCGGCTCCGGCACGGGCACGCTGCCGACCGCCGACTGACCTTTTCGACGCGCAACGCCGGGGGGCGGGCTCGATACGGCTCGCCCCCGGCCGCGCGCCTCGCCCTGCGGCCGCCGGCCTGCGCCGCGCAGCACCCCGCGGCCGCGCTTGAAACATCCCCAATTCCTGCCGCAAGTTCCTGCAACAAGGTCCCGTCCGAAGGTCCCGCGAGGTTCAGCGCCATGTCCACCGATCCCGCCCGCGCCCCCCTGTCCGTGGCCGCGGCGCGTTTCGGCGCGTTCGGCCGCCGCGCGGGCCAGACGTTCGCCGCCGACCGCCTCCGCCAGGCCGCGGCGCTGGTCCTCCTCTGCCTCGTCCTCTTCCTGCCCGGCATCGCGGCCCTCCCCGTCACCGACCGCGACGAGGCCCGCTTCGCCCAGGCCACCAAGCAGATGCTGCAGTCGGGCGACTTCATCGACATCCGCGTCCAGGACGAGCCGCGCTGGAAGAAACCCGTCGGCATCTACTGGATGCAGGCCGCCGCCGTCGCCGCCGTCGGCGGGCCCGAGGACACCGGCATCTGGGCCTGGCGCATCCCCTCGCTGATCGGCGCGACGCTGGCCGTGCTGGCGACGCTCTGGGCGCTGAGCCCGCTGATCGGAGGCCCCGCCGCCTTCCTCGCCGCCGGCCTCACCGCCTGCGCCATGGTGCTGGCGGGCGAGGCCAACATCGCCAAGACCGACGCCATGCTCATCGGCCTCATCACCACGATGATGGGGGCCTGGATCCGGCTGCTGACCGCCGCCGGCTTCGGCCTGCGCCGCGACGCCTGGTTCGCCGAGATCCCGGCCGAGCATCTCCCCGCCCGCGTCGACCCCACCCCCGACGCCCTCGCCCTGCGCATCGTGCTGTGGACCGCGCTCGGCCTCGCCGTGCTGGTCAAGGGCCCGATCGCGCCGCTGATCCTGGCCCTGTCGCTGGGCTGGACCTGGCTGGTCACCCGCTCGCCCCGCACGCTGACCTGCATGGGGTGGCGGGGCTTCGGCCCGGTCCTTTTCCTGGCCCTCGTCCTGCCCTGGCTCGCCGCGATCCACATCGCCTCGGACGGCGGCTTCTGGGCCGAGGCGCTCGGCCGCGATCTCTTCGGCAAGATCGCCGGCGCGCAGGAGAAGCACGGAGCGCCCCCGGGAACCTATCTCGCCATCGTCTGGGGGGTGCTGTGGCCCTGGGCGCCGCTGATGCTGCTGGCGGCTCCTGCGGCCTGGGGGGCGCGCCACCGCCCCTGGGCGGCGCTGCTGCTCGGCTGGGCGATCCCGTTCTGGATCCTGATCGAGGCGACGCCCACCAAGCTCGCCCATTACCTGCTGCCGATCACCCCGGCGCTGGCCGGTCTGGTCGCGGCCTGGCTGGTCGGCGGCGGGATCGCGCGGCTCGGCTGGTCGCGGGCCGCGGCGGTGCTGTTCGGCGCGGTCGGCGCGGCGCTGGCCGCCGCCTGCATGGTCCTGCCCGCGCTGGTCGGGAGCTTCAGCCTGCCCGCCGCCCTTCTGGCGGTCCCCGCCCTGGCGCTGGTGGGCCTCGGAACCGTCTCGCTTTGGCGCGGCCTGCCCCGCGACGCCGTGCCGGCGATGTTCGCGGCCACCCTCTTCCTCTACCCCGCGATCCTGCAATTCGCGCTGCCTAGCCTGGGGTGGGGCTTCCCGTCGCAGGCCATGGCCCGCGCCTCCGCCCCCTTCGCGGCCTGCGCCGGGCACCCCGCGGCCAGCCAGAGTTTTCGGGAGCCGAGCCTGGTGTTCCTGCAAGGGACCGACACCGCCCTGCTGACCGAGGAAGAGGCCGCCGAGGCGCTCAAAAACGCCCCCGGCGCGATGGTCTGGATCGAGGATCGCCGTCGCGACCGCCTCGACGCGGCCTTCGGCGAGGCTGCGCCGGCGCTGACCGAGCTCGCCCGCGTCGACGCCTTCAACCCCAACCGCGGCAAGCCGACGGTGCTGCGCCTGATGTCGCGGTCCGGAGATCCGGTGTTCGCTGCATGCGCGGCGGGCGTCGCGCGCCCTTGACCAAGGTCGCTCGGGCGCCTATCACGACCCCGCGCCGGGCCGATGCCCTGGCGCGCAAGGGCGGGTAGCTCAGTGGTAGAGCAGCTGACTTTTAATCAGCTGGTCGTGGGTTCGATACCCACCCCGCTCACCAATCTTTTCAATGACATGGCGAAAACAGGCGCAACGCCTCACCCCATCGGGTAAGCGCGGGGTAAGCCTGGTCATTTCGATTTCCGTTGCGTGAACGCGTGAGCGGCCGCAGGCTCTCCGCAAAACGGGGAGGAACTCATGGGACATGTGCGGCTGGGGACGTTGCCCCGGTCGCGGCGTTGGCGGCAGGTCGTCGACCTGATCGACGACGGCGCCGATGTCGCGGAGATCGCGGAGGCGGCCGCTCTGGCTGCGGAGGGCGCGCTGGGGCGGGCCTCGGCCGATCCCGGTTTTGGGGATGCGTTCTGGCTGCTCGCCAACCTGCCGCTCGCCGCCCGTGGTCCCGGATATGAGGACTCGCTGCGGGGGCTCGGGCTTGATCTCGACCGAGCGCCGACGCTGCTGGAGCTGACCAGCGCGGCGACGGCGTTTTTAGACGGGAACCTGAAGGCGCAGGGCGCCGGCTCCGACCTCGGCGAACTGGCGCGGCTGGCGATGGTCGAGAGCCTCGTCGGGCAAATCGAGCCGCAGCTCCCCACCCTGTTCGAGCCCCACCCTGACGAGGTCCGCCGCGCGCTGGGCCGTCTCGCCTCGGGCGACCGGTTCGCGGAGCTGTCGCGGGCGTTCTTCGCCGGGCTGACCGAGCGGACCCTCGACTATTACCTCAGCCGCGAGCTGGCCGCCCATGTCGGCGCCGACGCCCGCTTCGCCACCGATGCTGAGCGGCGGGTGTTCGACGCGGCGCTGGCGACGCATTGCATCGAGACCTCGCGGATCGTGCGCGAGTTCGCCGGCGGCTGGTATGGCAAGACGGCCTGGCGGGACGGGACGCTGACCCGGGACGCGGCGGGCAGGTTCGCCGCGGTCGCCTTCAAGAAAATCCGGGCCGAGCTGGGGCGGCGGCGGGATGCCGCCTGAACGCCGGATCATCTGCGCGGACCCGGCGCCGGGCGCGCGTCGTCGCAAGCTGACGCTCGACATCAACGGGAAGGAGGTCTGGGCGACGCTGGACATGGGGGCGCTGTCGGATCGGCTGGTGGCGGTGCTGCCGGATCGGGCGCAGGACCTGATCGAGATCACCGCTTGGATCTACGCCGCCGACGCCGCGATCTCGCGCGGGGACAACCGGGACAATGAACTGGGGCGGAACTGGCGGCGGAGCATGGCGTTCCGGATGCCGGTCCGCGATCCTGCCTTCTGGGCGCGGGAGGAGGTCAGCGCCGCGCTCTCCGACGCCGTCGCGCTGATCTCCGACGACGTCGTCCGCTTCGAGTTCATGCAGGCAGAAGGGATGGGCCTGCGCGAGCCTGCCTTGCCCTTCAGCACGGACGAAGGCTTCCGGCCGGATGGCGTGGCGCTGTTTTCCGGCGGACTCGATTCCCTGGCCGGCGCGCTGGAGGAGATGGTCTCGCGCCAGTCCCGCCTTGTGCTGGTCAGCCACCGCTCGGCGACCAAGGTGCAGCGGGTGCAGGCCGACCTTGTGAAGGCGTTGGGCGAAAGGGTCGGCAAGGGGCGGCTGCTGCATGCGCCGATCGGGCTGAACCTCCAGGAGGGCGCGACCCGCGAATCCACCCACCGGACCCGCTCGCTGTTCTTCGCCGCCGCGGCGACCGCCATCGGGCGCAGTTTCGAGATCGACCGCATCCGCTTCTTCGAGAACGGGGTGGTGAGCCTGAACCTGCCGCCCTCGGGCCAGGTGATCGGCACGCGGGCCACGCGCTCGACCCATCCGCAGGCGCTGGCCCTGTTCGGGCGGCTGATGTCGCTGGTGTTCGAGCGAAAGATCCGGGTCGAGAACCCCTTTATCTGGAAGACGAAGGTGGAGGTGGTGGAGCTGATCCGCGGCCTTGGCGGGCGCGATCTGGTCCGTGGCTCGCGCAGCTGCGCCGACGTGCGCAACATGACCAGGGCGAGCTCGCATTGCGGGCTCTGCTCGCAGTGCATCGACCGGCGGTTCGCGATGCTGGCCGCGGGTATGGAGGCGGACGATCCGGAGGAGGCCTACGAGGTCGATCCCCTGGCCGGCCCTCGCCGCACGGCGCCCGACCGGGAGATCGCGCTCGGCTATGTCCGCAACGCCCGCCGCTTCACGCGGATGCGCCCGGCGGAGTTCGTCGGCGCTTTCGGCGAGATCCAGCGTGCGGTCGACTGGCTCGAAACACCCGCCGACAACGCCGCCCGCCTTCTGCACGACCTGCACCGCCGCCATGGCGAGGGCGTGACCCGGGTGATCAACGCGCAGGTCGCCGAGGCGATGGCCCGCCCCGAGACCTGCGACCCCGAAAGCCTGGTCCGCCTTGCGGGTCTCGATGCGCTGGCCGGCGACCTACCGGCGCGGGCGCCCCTTGCCCCGCAGGCCTCCGACCCTGTGCTCACCCTTCGCATCGCCCATGACCGGAAGTCGGTCGTCGTCGACGGGCTCGGCCGGATCACGGGCGCCGGCGCGACGGTCATCGCGGCGCTGGCGGATCTTCATCTCGATGCGCTGGGGCGAGGACTTGTTCCAGAGGACCAGCCGCTGCTCGGCTCGGGCGCGTTGTCGGCGCTATGGAACGTCGGCGAGGAGGGCGTCCGCCGCCGCATCGCCCGGCTTCGAGGGGACCTCGCGAAGCTGGCGACCGACCATCGCCCGGCTTCGAGGGGACCTCGCGAAGCTGGCGACCGACCGGGGACTCAACCCGCCGGACGAGGACGCCCTGGTCGAGAACCTCGCTTGGCAAGGCTATCGCCTGAACCCCGACCGGGTGCGTGTGGTGCGCGATGCGGCGCCCTCCGCCGCAATCAAAACGCCGGCCAGGGTCAGTCCCGGTCGATCAGGTCCAGGTCGTCGTCCGGCGCCGAAACCTGCATCGCGCCCCCGGGCGCCCCGGAAGCCATCCGCAGGATGACCTCCCGCTGACGGCCCTGCGCGACCTCGCCATAGCTTCGGAACGTCGTCAGCACGTCCTCATGGCCGAGGTTCTGGCTCCAGGCCTTGAATTCCTCCGGCGTGACGCAGTGGCGGTTGGCGAGGTCCACCAGCGTCTTGCGCAGCAGGTGGGGCGTGAAGGGCGGCAGGCCGACACGCTCGAACGCGGCCTTGCAGGTGGCCGAGACCCGCGCGGCGTTGGACCACGGCTTGCGGTCGAGCGCCCCCGCCTCGAACCCGCCCGAGGCCGCCACCCCCACCTTCTGGCGCGGGAAGAGCGGGTCGCCCGGGCCGAACAGCAGGGCGGTGGTCAGCTCCTCCGCCCAGGCGGCGAGGATCTCCTCCACGTCCGCGCCGACCGGGAAGAACCAGGTGGTGAAGCGCTTGCCGAACTTGGTCTCGACCTCGCGCCCCGCGAAGTGCACGCAGCGTCCCGGCAGGTCAAGATTGCCGAGCCGCAGCGTGATCAGCGCCCCGTCCCGCGACCCGGTCAGCAGCAGCGCCGCCATGATCGCCCGGTCGCGGCGCTCGACCTGCGTTTCCGCCGGCATCATGCGCAGGGCGTGCAGCGCCTGTTCGGGCGAGGGATGATCACGCCAGCCGCCGCCATGCGCCGACTTCGCCGTCCGGCGCGAGGACGTCAGGTAATCGGCATCCGAATGCTTGAGGCGCGAGCGATAGCCCGGCTGGTCCGCCAACCAGTGGAAGAACGCCTTGAGATCACGCAGGGTCCCGTCGACGGTCGAGGCGGACAGCCGCTCGCCGCTCGTAGCCCCCTTCGCCGCCTCCAGGTGACGCTTGAAGGCGCGGGCCTTCTCCGGGTGGAAGGTCTTGAAATCAGCGCCCCCGGTCTGGGCCTCGTAGCGGGCGATCGAGGCGGCGGCGCGGTCGATGCTGGCCTCCGACAGGCCGCGCGCGTCCTTCAGCCAGACGAGGTAGGCGCGGCGGACGCGGGTGTTGGAGGGGTGCTTCCTGGACATGTCTTGCGGCTCCTTGATGAAGGTGACGGATACGGGGCGGGCGGGACTCCCCCTTAGTCGTCGAGGGCGCTACGTGCGCGTCACCTCCAGATCGGCCGCGATGCGGGGGAGATCGGCCTCGCGGACCACCCGGTTGACCACCCGGCCGCAATGCGGGCAGAGGCCGATCAGCATGCCGGCCCGGCCCTCGCGGACCTGGAAATCGGCGATGCCGCCGTCGGGGCGGATCGGGCGGCGGCACGGCAGACAATAGATCTCGCCCGGGCCGAGGCGGGTCCGCGCGCTTTCCTTCCTCGCGACCAACCAGCGCTTGAGGTCGTCGCCCTCGATCAGCCAGGGCTTGCGGCTGCGATCGGCGGGGAGGGGCGCTCCCCCTTTGCCGTTAATCCAGCGGATCACGGTCTGGCGATGCATGCCGATGACCTCGGCCGCCTCGGCGACGGTGTAGACCTGGTGGCGCTTCACCCGGTGGTGGGCGGGGCGGCGGGGCATGGCCTCAGCCCTCCCCCGCCAGCGGGCCGGAGGTGTTCTGGTGGAGATGCGCGGCTTCGTAGGCCTCCACCTCGTCGAGCGGATAGATCACCCGCGCCCCGATCTTGAGATACCGCGGCCCGACGCCCCTCCACCTCCACTGCTCCAGCGTGCGGGGGGACTTGTTCCAGCGCTCGGCGAGCTGGTTCTGCGTGAGGTTGTTCATCCTGCGCTTCCCTGCGATGCGCGCCGCCACGACCCGATGCGCGGCGGCTCTCGGCAACAGGATCGGCTTCGACAGGGGTGATGTATGTGGACGGAGGAGCGCGAAGTTGGGACGCGGGCGGTGCTCAAGCCATTGGAATATATGTGCCGGAAACGCAACTGCGGGACAGTGGCCGCCCGAGATGTGACCACGGGCATTGTCCGTGCCAACTGATGCGCGGCCCCGCCAGCAGAGCGCCCCCAATCATCCCTGCCTAACCGGCGCCTTGCAGCCGATGCGTTCCGCGCAGATGTTGGCCGGATCAGGTCTGGAGGGTCCCCCGTTGAACGCCGTTGAAATCGAAGAAGCCGTCTCCGCCCTCGCCGAACAGCCCTTCGACCCCGCCGAGTTCCCGTTCGCCTTCCTCCAGGCCTTCGGCAACAAGGAGACCACGCTCAAGCGCCTCCGCGCCGGCGCCTCCAACAAGTCCGACCTCGGCGGCGTCCTCCAGACCAGCAACATCCACATCGTCGCCTGCGCCCCCGGCGAGGTCTCCGCGACCCTCGCCACCCTCAAGGCCAGCCCCTCGACCGCCCGCGCCAAGGCGAAGTTCGTGCTCGCCACCGACGGCGCGGACCTGGAGGCGGAGGACCTCAATTCCGGCGAGACCTTCGCCTGCGCCTATCGCGACGTCTCCGACCATTTCGGCTTCTTCCTGCCCCTCGCCGGCATCACCACCGTCAAGCAGATCCGCGAGAGCGCCTTCGACATCAAGGCCACCGGCCGCCTCAACCGCCTCTACGTCGAGCTGCTGAAGGACAACCCCGACTGGGGCGCCGGCGATCGCCGCCACGACATGAACCACTTCATGGCCCGCCTCATCTTCTGCTTCTTCGCCGAGGACACCGGCATCTTCAACTCCGAGGGCCTGTTCACCGCGACCATCGGCCAGATGAGCGCCAACGACAGCGCCAACACCCATGAGGTGATCGGCGAGCTGTTCCGCGCCATGAACACCGCCATCAAGGACCGCCCCGCCGCGGGGCTGCGCAACTGGGCCGACGTTTTCCCCTATGTGAACGGCGGGCTCTTCTCCGGCTCCACCGACGTACCGCGCTTCAGCCGGATCGCGCGGTCCTACCTCCTCCACATCGGCAATCTCGACTGGAAGAAGATCAACCCCGACATCTTCGGCTCGATGATCCAGGCGGTGGCGGATGACGAGGAGCGCGGCGCGCTCGGCATGCACTACACCTCGGTCCCCAACATTCTGAAGGTGCTCAACCCGCTGTTCCTCGACGACCTGCGCGAGACGCTGGAGGACGCCGCCGACAACCCTCGAAAACTGCTGAACCTGCGGGCGCGGATGGCCAAGATCCGCGTGTTCGATCCGGCCTGCGGGTCGGGGAACTTCCTGGTGATCGCCTACAAGGAGATGCGGGCGATCGAGGCCGAGATCAATCGCCGCCGCGGCGAGACGGACCGGCGCACGGACATCCCCCTCACCAATTTCCGGGGGATCGAGCTGCGCGACTTCCCGGCCGAGATCGCGCGGCTGGCGCTGATCATCGCCGAGTATCAGTGCGACGTGGCTTATCGGGGCCAGAAGGAGGCCCTGGCCGAGTTCCTGCCGCTGGACGCGAAGAACTGGATCACCTGCGGGAACGCGCTGCGGCTGGACTGGCTGAGCATCTGTCCGCCGACGGGGACCGGGGTGAAGCATCGGGCGGATGATCTTTTTGGAGCGCCGTTGGATCAGGCGCAGATTGATTTTGAGAATGAAGGCGGGGAGACCTACGTCTGCGGGAACCCGCCCTATGTCGGGGACAAGTACCAGAACCAAGAGCAGAAAGATGACCTCAACGCGTTGGTTCCGGGTAGGCAAAAGGTCCGGGCGATCGACTACATCACGGGGTGGTTCTGGAAGGCGTCTGATTTCATCAGGAGCGGTGGGTGCTTCGCATTCGTTTCCACGAATTCGATTTGCCAAGGCATTCAGGTCCCGCTGATCTGGCCTCGCATCTTCAACAACGGTCAGGAAATATTCTTCGCCAATAGAAATTTTCTCTGGGGAAATAATGCGTCAAAAAACGCACAAGTTACATGCATTATTGCTGGAATATGCCCATCTGGATCTCGTGACCGAACGATTTTTGACGGGGAGCACGCAAAAGCCGCGCCTCGTATCAACGCTTACCTATCCGAGGGCGAGAATATAATCGTGGAGAGGTCCGCGGAGCCTCTCTTCGGAAAGTCTGTGATGGTCGGAGGGAATATTCCACGAGACCAGGGGAATTTACTGATGACACCAGAGGAGCGAGAGGAGCTTATTCGATTGGCACCAAGCGCAGAATCTATTATTAGAAAAATAATAGGATCCAGCGAATTTATCAACGGGGCGCAACGTTATTGCCTTTGGATCGAAGATGATCAACTGGACATAGCCCAGTCCATCCCATCCGTGCGCACCCGGCTTGAGCGGGTGCGTGTGTATCGGATGAATGGGAGCGATCGCGGACGGATGGGTGTTGATACCCCGCATAAGTTCGAAAGAACAATTAACTCCAGCAATGAAACCATTGTGATCCCAGCTATAAGCTCTGAAAACCGTGAATTCTTACCTGCAGGACTAGTCACGTCGAGTGTTATTCTCTCAAATAAATGCTATGCTCTCTACGATGCCCCCCGATGGCAACTATCAATAATATTATCGAGGATCCATCTCGCTTGGGTTGGAACTGTTTGCGTGCGAATGAGAATGGATTTCAGCTATTCGAATGCTCTTGGCTGGAACACCTTCCCCGTCCCCAAACTGACCGAGAAGAACCACGAGGATCTGACCCGCTGCGCCGAGGACATCCTTCTGGCGCGCGAGGCGCATTTCCCCGCCACCATCGCCGAGCTCTACAACCCCGAGAAGATGCCCGCCGACCTCCGCGCCGCCCATGACCGCAACGACGAGACCCTGGAGCGCATCTATATCGGCCGCCGCTTCCGCAACGACACCGAGCGGCTGGAAAAACTGTTCGAGCTCTATACGAAGATGACCGCGGACAAGGATGCGAAGAAACCCGCCTCCAAGATGAAGGCCTGACCGTTGACCCATCCGAAATCCGTCCCGGCCGTCTCGGTCACCTACGCCCGCAGCGGCGCCTCGGCCAAGGCCAACGAGTTCGGCATGCGCCCGATGCAGGAGCGCGCCTATGAGAAGCGGGGCGAGCAATACCTGCTGATCAAGTCGCCCCCCGCCTCGGGCAAGAGCCGGGCGCTGAGGCCGACTGGACAGTGGTCCCGCGCTGGAACCTGTGCAACGCGCCGGGAGAGGACGGCGGCAAAGTCAACGCGGTGCGGGCCTTCCTCGACAGCGATGATACGGTGCTGGTCTGCACCCATGCCACCTTCCGCTTCGCCGTCGACCGCTTCGGGATCGAGGCTTTCGACGACCGGCTGATCGCGGTGGACGAGTTCCACCACGTCTCGGCCAGCCCCGATAACAAGCTGGGCCTGCATCTGGGCCAGTTCATCGCGCGCGACCGGGTGCATCTGGTGGCGATGACAGGCTCGTATTTCCGGGGCGACGCCGCCGCCGTGCTGTCGCCCGAGGATGAGGCGAAGTTCGACGCCGTCACCTACACCTACTACGAGCAGCTCAACGGCTACGAATACCTGAAGTCGCTGGACATCAGCTACTTCTTCTACACCGGC
>NZ_JBSRTQ010000085.1:0-19732 GCF_055129145.1 Albimonas sp.
CCCTCCGTCTCCGCGCTGAACATCGACTACAACCGCGTGCTCTTCGCCTGGACGCGGGGCAAGGCCGGCTACGAGCTGACCATGCAGGCCCATGGCGCGCATTCGGTCACCCCGGCGCAGCGCGTCTCGATCGGGCTCGGCGCCCCTTCCGGCGGCGCCTTCGCCCGGCGCGACGAGCCGGCGCGCGAGGTCTGGACGGTGGCCCAAGCCGCGCTCGGCAAGGACGGGCAGCGCTGGCTGCCGGTGCGCCGCCCGGCGCTGCATGCGGCCGACGTGTTCCGCGCCTTCGCCGACGGGGCGGGGCTGGAGCTGCCCGCGCCCGAGGTCGGCCATGCGCCCCGCGACGGCGTGACCCTCGCCCTGCGCCGCAGCCGGGAGCTGACGGCGATCCTGAAGGACATGCTGAAATACTCGACCAACCTGACCGCCGAGGCGGTGGGGCTGGGCGCGACCGCCGAGCGCGCCGCCCCCGCCCAGGATCTGGCCGAGAGCGGGGCGGCGATGACCCGATGGGCCCGCGGCCGCGCCGCCGCCGGGGCCGGGATGTCCGCCCCGCCGCCGATGGCCCCGGCCGCGCCGCCGCGCGTCGCCGGCGCGGGGGCCGTATCGGGGGCGATGCCCGTCGCCCGCCCGGCCGCCGCCGGCTTGGCTCCCGCCAGCCCTTCCGCCACGCGCCCGGCGCTTTCGGCGGGCATCGCCGCCACCATGCTGGCCCGCGGCGCCGCCGTCGGGCCGTCGCAGGTGGCCGGCCCGATCTCGGCCGTCACCGTCCGTGCGCCGGCGCCGGCCGCGGGGCCCGCCACCGGCCCGGCGCTCGACCTGCGCAACCATTCGGGCCTGTCGGAGGACAGCCGCGTCAGCCCGATCGCGATGGCGGCCTTCCTGCGCGCCGTCGACCGCTTCGGCGAGGGGCGCGCCCGCTCCGGCGCGCTGCGTCCGCTGATCAAGGAATACCGGCTCGACCCGCGCAAGGGCGAGGCGAAGGTCCCCGATCGGGCTTCGGTGGTGGCCAAGACCGGCACCATGTATTTCGTGCGGGGGCTGGCGGGCTATATCGACGCCGCTTCAGGCCGGAAGCTGGCCTTCGCCATCTTCTCCGAGGATCTGTCCCGCCGCGACAGTCTCGCCGATACCGGGGATTCGGGCCCGTCGCGCGGCTGGCTCGGCCAGGCGCGGGAGCTGGAGCGTCGGATGGTCCGCGGCTGGGCCGCCGCCTACTGACGGCCCTGGCCCCGGCGCTCCGCCCGGGGGCGCCGAGACCTCACGGCCTGGCGATCCGTCGCCACGCCGGCCCGGCGCCAAGGTCCCCACCCGCGAGCCGGTCGGGGGCCGGCGCCCGCGACGTCAGAGCTCGGACGGGTCGGGGGCCTGCGCCGGCGCCCGGTGATGGCGCGCCTGGGCGCCGCGCTCGATCGCCGCCGCGACCAGCCGGCCGACGCCCAGCTCGTGGCGCAGCATCTCCAGCCAGCGCAGCTCGGTCATCTGCACCGAGCCGTCCGCCGCCGCGAGATCGCAGGCGAAGGCGTAGGCGGTCTCGTTCAGTTCCGGCGGCAGCGCCTCCTTGACCAGCCCGAGGATCGCGTCGAGCCCGTCGTCCACCGACAGCATGTCGAACACCGTCCGCGTCACATAGGCCAGCCGGTCCCCGTCATAGCCGTGGAAGGCGGGCAGGGCGGCGACGGTCCGCTCGATCGACAGCAGTTCGTTGGAGCTGATCCGTTCGTCGGCGGCGGAGGTGGTCACCATGACCGCGACCAGCGCGTCCTGGGGAGTGAACAGGGACATGGGGGCCTCGCAGATGAAGGGCGGGGGCCGGCGGGCGGTCGGGCCGCGCCGGCGCATCGTGACGTGTCTTATCGTGACGCCCGGAACATAAGGCGCACATGCCCGGCGCGGCAAGCCGGCCGCCCTGCGGCGCGCGCGCCCGCCCCCCCCACACGCACACCGACTTCCCCCCCCCGCAACGCGCAGTTGACGGGCAGGGCGGCCGGGCCGTAGACGGAGCGCCTGCGAAATCCCCCCTTCATGAGGAAGGACCGAACATGACCGAGCTGCGCACCGCCGCCCTCGCCTCCAAGGCCTGGCCGTTCGAGGAGGCGCGCAAACTCGTCAAACGGTTCGAGAAAAAGGCCCCCGAAAAGGGCTACGTGCTGTTCGAGACCGGCTACGGCCCCTCCGGCCTGCCCCATATCGGCACCTTCGGCGAAGTGGCCCGCACCACCATGGTGCGCCGGGCGTTCGAGACGATCTCGGACATCCCCACCAAGCTTCTGTGTTTTTCCGATGACATGGACGGCCTGCGCAAGGCGCCGACCAATGTCCCGAACCGCGAGATGCTGGTCGAGGATCTGAACCTGCCCCTGACCAAGGTGCGGGACCCGTTCGGCACGCATCCCAGCTTCGGCGCGCATAACAACGCCCGCCTTCGCGCCTTCCTCGACACCTTCGGCTTCGACTACGAATTCGCCTCCTCGACGGATTACTACCGCGACGGGCGCTTCGACGCGGCGCTGGTGCAGATGCTGGCGCGCTACGATCAGGTGATGGAGGTGATGCTCCCCAGCCTGCGGGCCGAGCGTCAGGCCACCTACTCCCCCTTCCTGCCGGTCTCGCCGAAGACCGGTCACGTCCTCCAGGTCCCGACGCTGGAGCGCAACGTGGGGAAGGGGACCATCGTCTACGAGGAACCCGACGGAGAGCGGGTCGAAATCCCGGTGACGGGGGGAAACTGCAAGCTGCAGTGGAAGCCCGACTGGGCGATGCGCTGGATGGCGCTCGGCGTCGACTACGAGATGCACGGCAAGGACCTGATCCCCTCGGCCGCGCTCGGCCTCAAGATCTGCAAGGCCGTCGGCGGGCCCGCGCCCGAGCTCTACGGCTACGAGCTCTTCCTCGACGGCGAGGGCCAGAAGATCTCGAAGTCCAAGGGCAACGGGCTGTCGATCGAGGAATGGCTCGCCTACGCCTCGCCCGAGAGCCTGTCGCTGTTCATGTATCAGAAGCCCAAGACCGCCAAGCGCCTGCATTGGGACGTGATCCCCAAGACGGTGGAGGAATACCACCAGCACCTGCGCGCCTTTCCGGGGCAGGATCTCGACGGCCGGCTGCAGAACCCCGCCTGGCACATCCATCAGGGCACGCCGCCGGCGGACGACATGGTGGTGGGCTTCCCGCTGCTGCTGAACCTGGCGTCGGTGTCGGGGGCGGAGGATCGTGAGGTCCTCTGGGGTTTCATCCGCCGCTACGCGCCCGATGCGGCGCCCGAGACCCATCCCGGCCTCGACGCCGCGGTGGGGCGTGCGGTGGCCTACTACCACGACAAGGTGAAGCCCTCGAAGGTGTTCCGAGCGGCGACCGGGCAGGAGGCCGCGGCGTTGTCGGACCTCGCGGGCCGGCTGCGCGCCTGGACCGGCGAGGCCGACGGGACCGAGCTCCAGAACCTGGTGTTCGAGATCGGCAAGGCCCACGGCTTCGAGCCGCTGCGCGACTGGTTCAAGGCGATCTACGAGGTGCTGCTGGGCGCGAGCCAGGGCCCCCGCTTCGGCGGCTTCATCGCGCTCTACGGCGTGACCGAGACCGCGTCGCTCATCGACCGCGCCCTGGCCGGCGACCTTCTCGCCGCCGCCTGACCTACCCGCTCCGGCCCTGCTCAGGGGCCGGAGCGGCCGAAACCCTCCCCCGGCGCCCTTCCGTCGTCGCGCCCGACCTCTTCTCGCCGCGTCCGGCAGCCCTTCGCCGCGTCCGGCAGCCCTTCGCCGCGCGCGACAGCCTTTCGCCGGGCGGGACCGCTTTTCGCCGCGCCGCGCCGATGCGCAGCCGATCGCCTGATCGCCTCGTCCGCACTCGGACCGGGCCGGGTTTCATCCGCTGCGGCCACTCATGCGCCGTCATCCGGCGGGCCGGGCGCCCGCCTGGGTCACGCCGCGATTCCCATGTCGCCGCTGGCGATGCGCCTCCGTCTCCTCCTAGGGCCGGCCCCGAAGCCTGGCGTCAACCTGCGCCAACCCCGTCCGTCGATCCGGCCGCCGCCTCAAAAATTCTGCCAGACGCCGATCCGCAGGTTGATCCCGTCCGTCATCCGCCGGCCGATTACCGGGGTCGCCACCCGGAACGCGAGGCGCGAGCCCGGGCGAAGCGCCTGCGCGAGGGTGGCGGTCAGGCGCAGCACCTCCCAGTCCTCCGCCCCACGGTCTCCGCGCAGGTCCGCCTCAAGCGCCGCCATCGCCATCGTGTCCCGCGTCAGGTGCAGCCCCGCCGCCGCCACCGCCAGCGCCCGGTCGGAGGCGCCGCCCGTCTCCCGCCGCCAGCCCAGCGAGCCCTCGACCCACGCGCCCTGCAACGGCCCGCCGAAGCCCCGTCCGTAGAGGAGACGCGCCGCCGCGTCCGGGCGGTCGTCCCGCTCGGCCCAGCCGACGCCGCCGCCGAAGTCGACCTGCAGCGCCGCGACGTCGCCCTTCGCGCCCTCCCAGATCCGCTGACGCACAAACCCCTCCACCCGGCCGGCGAAGGGCTCGTCGCGCCAGGTCCGCTGCGCGTTCACGTTGAAGCCGACGGTCACCGCCTCCGCCCAGCCGAATTCGTAATAGACGTCGCGGCGAAACCCGGTCCGCCCATCAGGGTCCATGCCGTTGGTGACCGCGGTGAAGGTCGCCCCTTCCCGCGCCGTCCAAGGCCCCGCCGTCGCCGTCGCAGGCCATAGCGCCAGCCAGGTCAGCGTCGCCAGCCAGCGCAGAACGAACGGCGCGCGCCATCGGGCAGGGCGCGCGCCGTCGAACGGTCTCCTTGAGAATCGCATGGCCGGTCTCCGCATTCTGCCGAGGACGGGGCCATGGTCGCGCCATATGGTTAATCAGTTGTTGCCGCAGCAGCCGGCAGGCCGCCGCGGCGAAAATATCTGGCCGCTCAGGCCCGCCGCAGCCGCAGGCCGCCGCGGTCGAGCGCGCCGAACGCGGCCATCCCCACCAACATCGCCGCCACGAAGATCGCCGTCGCGCCATGGCCGAGCCCGATCGCAGTGAGCCCCGGTCCCGGGCAGATCCCGGCCAGCCCCCAGCCGATGCCGAACAGCGCCGATCCGCCGATCAGCCGCGCGTCGATCGCCTGCCGCGCCGGCCCCGGCATCGGGCCGCCGCAGACCGCCCCGCCCCGGCGGCGGGCCAGCGCCCAGGCCAAGGCGCTGACCGTCATGGCGCCGGCCATCACGAAGGCGAGCGTGGGGTCCCACCCCCCCTCCGTCATCGCGCCGAAATCGAGAAAGGCCAGCACCCGCGCGGGGTTGGCCATGTCGGACACCAAAAGGCCGAGCCCGAAGACCAGCCCCGCCGCCAACGCCGCGATCATCCGCATCATCTCGCCGCCCCTCACCAGAACCGACCCAGCGCCACGGTCAGCGCCGCGGTCGCCATGAACGTCGCCATCGCCGCCAGGGACCGGCGCGACAGCCGCGCCGACCCGCATACCCCGTGCCCCGAAGTGCAGCCCGAACCGAGCCGCGCCCCGAAGCCCACCAGCAACCCCGCCGCGACGAGCGCCGGGCCGCCGGCGGCGATCTCCAGCGCGATCTCGCCGCCCAGCAGGGCGTAGACCGCCGGCGCCAGCAGCAGGCCCAGCACGAAAAGCGCGTTCTCCGCCGTCGCCATCTGCGCGGCACGACCTTCCGGCGCGCCGCCGAGCACACGGTCGACCAGCCCGCCGGCGATGCCGCTGATCCCCGCGATTCGCCCGTTGGCCAGCAGCAGCAGGCCCGCGGCGGCGCCGATCATCGCCCCGCCCAACGCCCCGTCGATCCAGTCGCCTGTCATGGCAGTCCCTCATGAATTCAAATTTCAGAATATATAGGATCGGCGCGCGCGCATCGCAAGCTTGCCGCAAGGTGAATTCGCGCCATTATCGAGAGGATCACCCCGCCGAGGAGGCCGCGATGACCGGACCCGACCGCCAGCCCCGCCGACCCAGCCGCCGTCAGGTGATCGCGGGCCTCGCCGCGAGCGTCGCCATCGGGGGCCTCGCCGCCCCGCTGCCTGCCCAGGAGATCGCCGCGGCAGCCGAGATCCGCGAGGCGATCGCGCGCCAGTTCGACGCCTTCCGCGCCGACGACCTGCCGCGCGCCTTCGGCTACGCCTCGCCCAACATCAGGCGGCTGTTCGGGTCGGCGGAGAATTTCGGGCGCATGGTGCGCGAAGCCTATCCGATGGTGTGGCGGCCCGGGGGCTACGCCTTCGCGACGCTCGACCGCGCCGGCGACGGCTATCGGCAGGCGGTGGTGATCACCGCCGCGGATGGCGCGACCTATGTCGCGGATTACGACATGATCCGCGTCGACGGCGCCTGGCGCATCGACGGGGTGCGCCTGCGCAAGACGCCCCAGGCCGGGGCCTGAGCTCTCGCCTTCCGCCGCCGGGGCGGAGGGGGCGTTCGGAGCATGAGGTCGTCGACCGTCAGCTCGGGGTGGCGGGGCGACGTCCACGAAGGATCCGCCTCGCCGTCGCACGCCGCTCGCTGGAGGCGGGTGAACAGCGATGCGGTGGAAACCCCACGTGAACCAAAGTTCAGGCATGCGGTCCCGGGGTCGGACTGAAGATCGAATCCAGCGTGTCGGCCGCGCATCGACGATCATCGAACGATCGGGTCGTTTCGGAACGTGGGGCGATCAGATCTCGCCGCGGTGGAGCATGACCGGGATCACCAGCTCCTCCTCGTCGAAGAGGTGGCGGACCAGCAGCCGATCCATGCGCTTGAGTTCCGCCCCGATCCCGGCCACCGGCCGCTTGGGGTCGGAGGGCGCGTCCTGCAGCGCGCGCAGCGCGGTCGCCGCGCCGTCCTGGAAACGGTCGAGCGCGTCATGGATGGTGTGGTGATCGCGGTCGAGGATGTCGAAGCCGCGCTTCAGGTCGGGCTCCAGCCGCACCAGGGCGGGGAAGTAATGCGCGTCCTCGATCTGGTGATGCGCGTGCAGCTGGGTGAGGAAGAAGCCGGCGATGCGGCCGAAATCCCGGCTCCAGGCCTCGGCGGGGCGGGCGCCGTCCAGCGCCTCCTCGGTCAGCCGCTGCATGACGCTCATCGCTTCGCGGAACATGGCGTGGCGGTCGAGGTAGAATTTGGTGACCGGCCCGAAATTGGGATGATCGCCCCAGATCAGCCGCGGGTAATCGCCGAGCAGATAGCGCAGTTCCTCCGGCAGGCCGGCGCGGGTGGCGAGGCCGAGATCGGCGGCGGCGTCCTGCGCGCCCTCGGGCGCCGGGGGGAGGTCGGGGTCGGTCATGGGACGGAGCTCCGGGCAGCGGGTCGTCGGCGGACATGCGTGTGAGGGCTCAGCCTAGACGCGCCGGAGTCCCGGCGAAACCCGCGCCGCGCTTGACGAACCGGGCGCGCCGCCCTGCCGCTACGTCGCCGCGTTTTTCCCGGGACAGCGAAGATTCGTTCCATTGCCGTTCACCCTCGCCGTCCTAGTTTTCTCTTGGGTGTGGTGAAGAAACGGCTTGGGTCGGCGTCACGTAATGACGCGGATCAATGGTTCGAAATATGTGAAACGGATGTTGCCATGCCCTGTCTTGTCGTCGGCGTTCTGTCCGGCCTGCTTTCGGTGATGAGCGCCTTCGCGCTCGGCGCCGGCCTGCTTATCGCCGTGGCGAGTTATCTGATCTTCGGCAGCGCGGCGACGCTGGTCTTCGCCGCCTTTCTCCTCAGCCTGCACCGCGACCCTGCCGTCGGCGATGAGCCGGACGGACAAGCGCTTCATCCGGCGACGCCGGGCTGACGGATCCCCGACGGCTCTGGCGACCTCCCTCCCCAAACGCCACGCGGCGCGCCCGGTCCCCCGGGCGCGCCGCGCCGTTTTCGGGCCTCTGGCACGGCGGGAGCCGGGGCCCCCGCCGTCCTCCCGGCTCAGTTCTTGGCCTTGTCCACCATGCGGTTGGCGGCGATCCAGGGCATCATGCCGCGCAGCTTGGCGCCGACTTCCTCGATCTGATGGGCGTCGTTGTTGCGGCGGATCGCCTTGAACATCGGCGCGCCGGCCTTGTATTCGCGCATCCACTCCGACACGAAGGCGCCGTCCTGAATGTCCGTGAGGACCTTCTTCATGCGGGCCTTGGTCTCTTCGCGGGGCAGGATCTGCGGGCCCGAGTGATACTCGCCGAACTCCGCGGTGTTGGAGATCGAGTAGTTCATGTTGGCGATGCCGCCCTCGTAGATCAGGTCCACGATCAGCTTCACTTCGTGCAGGCACTCGAAATAGGCCATCTCGGGGGCGTAGCCCGCCTCGACCAGCGTCTCGAAGCCCATGCGGATCAGCTCGACCAGGCCGCCGCAGAGCACCGCCTGCTCGCCGAACAGGTCCGTCTCGCACTCTTCCTTGAAGTCGGTCTCGATGATGCCCGACCGGCCGCCGCCGATGCCCGAGCAGTAGCTGAGACCGATCTCGAGCGCGCGGCCCGAGGCGTTCTGGTGAACGGCCACCAGGCAGGGCACGCCGCCGCCCTTGGTGAACTCGCCGCGCACGGTGTGGCCGGGGCCCTTGGGGGCCATCATGATCACGTCGACGCCGGGCTTCGGCTCGATCAGGCCGAAATGCACGTTCAGCCCGTGGGCGAAGGCGATGGCGGCCCCGTCCTTCAGGTTGTCGTGGATGTGGGCGTAGTAGGTCTCGGCCTGCAGTTCGTCGGGCATGGCCATCATGATCACGTCGGCCCATTTGGCGGCCTCGGCGATGTCCTTGACGGCGAGGCCCTGGGCTTCGGCCTTCGCGGCCGAGGCCGAGCCGGGGCGCAGCGCGACGGCCAGGTTCTTCGCGCCCGAATCCTTCAGGTTGAGGATGTGCGCGTGGCCCTGGGAGCCGTAGCCGACCACGGCCACGTTCAGGTCCTTGATCAGGTTGATGTCGCAATCGCGATCATAATAAACGCGCATGGGTGTTCCCCTCGCCTGCCGGGCTTCTGGTTTCCGTTCGCTGCGCACGGGCTGTCGCCGCCGCAATTTCCGTGCGCGGGGTAGACGAGGGGGCGGGCTTTGTCCAGATGTCGGGCGCTTCAAGCGGACCTGCGCCGCCGCCCCGCCCCCCGCGCCGCGGGCGCAGGCGGACGGGAAGACGGTCGGGGGCCACGCGCCGGCGTGACGCAGAGCCGCCTTGTCTGAGCGTCGCCGGGGGCCTACCTCGTGCCCGAAGAACAGCGGAGGAGCCTACCCCATGATCGGTCGTCTGAACCACGTCGCCATCGCCGTCCCCGACCTCGAGGCCGCCTCCGCGCAGTATCGCGACGCGCTCGGCGCGAAGGTCGGCGCGCCGCAGCCCGAGCCCGATCACGGGGTGACGGTGGTGTTCATCGAACTCCCCAACACCAAGATCGAGCTGCTGCACCCGCTGGGCGAGGACTCGCCGATCGCGGCCTTCCTCGCCAAGAACCCCTCGGGCGGCATCCACCACGTCTGCTACGAGGTCGAGGACATCATCGCGGCCCGCGACCATCTGCGGGCCCAGGGCGCGCGCGTGCTCGGCGACGGGGAGCCGAAGATCGGCGCTCATGGCAAGCCGGTGATCTTCCTGCATCCCAAGGACTTCAACGGCACGCTGACGGAACTGGAGCAGGCATGACCATCACCGGCGCCATCGTCCTCTGGGCGGTCATCTGGTTCATGACCCTCTACATCTCGCTGCCCATCGGCATGAAGAGCCAGGGCGACGTCGGCGAGGTGGTGCCCGGCACGCCGGCCGGCGCGCCGGCGGATCTGAACCTGAAGCGCAAGCTGTGGATGACCACCTTCATCACCGCGCCTCTGTGGCTGGCGGTGGTGCTCACCATCATCTACGGCGGATTCACGCTGGACGAGCTCGACTTCTTCTCCGGCATCAAGCCGACCTGGGAAGCGGTCCCGGCCTCGAACTGAGGCGGTCGCCGCTCCAGCGCGTCGGCGGGCCCTCGCCCTCGCCAAGGCCGAGGCGGCGCCGGGCGGTCCGTTCGTCAAGCGTCAGGCGCCCTGTCGGCTATGCCCCGGGGACGTGGCCTCTCGACGCCGTGATCGCAGGGCGGAGTTCATCGTGCTACCGTTGCGTCACATGTTCCAGCACGAAGGGAGAGACCCCATGAAGACCCTGCGCCTCGCCGTCGCCTTCGCGGGCATCGCCGCCGCCCTGACCGCGGCGCTGCCCGCCGCCGCCGATGGCGGCTGCGCGTCCGGCGCCAAGAAGCCCGCGCCGACCGTCGGGTCCTGATCCCCGCGCCCGCGCCCGCGCCTCAGGCGCGGGCGGGCTTCGCGGCGATGCGGTGATACATGTGGGTGAAGCTCGCCACGCCCAGCACCGGGATGGCGAGGCCCACGACCGGCACGGAAAGCCCCAGCGCCATCAGCCCGCCCGCCAGCCAGATCGGCCCGGCATGCCGCTTGCGCAGCGCGCGCGCGGCCTTCGCGCCGATGCGCCGCGCGGCCACCAGCTCGAAATACTGCCGGCCGAGCAGCAGACCGTTGACCGCAAGGAAAACGAACGGCGCCAGCGGGCCGGAGATCAGGTAGAAGATCAGCCCCACCAGGTTCGCCAGCATCAGCGCGCCGGCGAAGACCAGGCCGTCGGCCAGCGTCTCTCCCCAGCCCATGCGGCCGGCGGGGGGCAGTTGGGGGAAATGCTTGGCCTCCACAGCATCGGCGATGTCCTCGAGGAAGAGGCCGATGAAGACCGCCGCCACCGGGAACATCAGGAACACCGCCCCGACCGCCCCCGCCGTCCAGGCCAGAACCGCGACCAGCCCGTCGAGGAAGCTCAGGTCCTGGCCGAAGGCGCTCAGCCCGGTCTCGGGGATCATCCCCACCAGCCAGGACCAGCCGAAGAGCGCGGCCGCCAGCAGCGCCAGCGTCAGCGCCACGGATAGGCCGAACACCCGCAGGAACCGCGGGTCGCCGAGCTGGCCGATGGCCTTGAGGAAATCCCCGATCACTGGGTCAGCCCTCGCGCCACTCGATAATGGAGTCGAGGTCGGGGCGGGGGCGGTCCTTCGGCGCGACGGTCGGCGTGCCGATATGCAGGAAGCCCGCGACGAATTCATGGGGGGCGAGGGCGAGGCCCCGCTCCAGGAACTCGCGGTCCGAGGCCATCCAGCCGGTCAGCCAGTTGGCGGCCCAGCCGGACGCGAGGGCTGCGTTCAGCGCGGCGAGGCAGACGGCGCCGGCCGACAGGATCTGTTCGACCTCCGGCACTTTTTCGGAGGCCTTGGGGGCGGCGATGACGGCGAGGGTGACGGGCGCGATCTCGAACGGCTCGGCGGCGCGGTGGACGCGGTCGGGGTCGAGGCCGCGGGCCTCGCCGAGCGAGCGGGTCAGCGCGCCCAGCGCGGCGGAGGCGGCGCCTTCGGCCACCACGAAGCGCCACGGCTCCAGCTTGCCATGGTCGGGCGAGCGGGCGGCGGCGGTGAGGATGGTGCGCAGCGTCTCGCGGTCCGGGCCGGGGGCGGCGAGGGTCTTGGCGATGCGCGAGCGGCGGGTGAGCAGGAAGGCGAGCGCGGCCGGATCGGGGATGATCCGCGGATCGGGGCGGGCGTCGGGCTGGGCTGCGTCGGACATGTGAGCTCCGGGGGTTTGGGGGGGCGCGCTGGCGCGGTTGGGGTCGGGCGCGCTGGCGCCGGGGCCCGGAGGGTCGGGCAGGGCTGGCGGCGGGTCTGAGGCTTAGGTCGGTCGGGGCGGGTCATGTGTCAAGGGCGCGGCCGGGCGGCCCTCGCTTCGCTGCGCTTCGCATCGCCCCGCCCTGCCGTCCCCGTTTCCGGCGACGGCCTCGCAATGGGGGCGCGGAGCGGGAGCGACGAGTTGCAGGGCGCGGGACCCGTTCCCTCCCGCTTCCCCCGTCCGCGGTCAGCCGCGCGCCGACAGCACCGGCGCGGTCAGCGTCGACAGGGCCTGCTTCTGGCGGCCGTCGGCGTCGAAATTCGACGGGTCGAGCCACGCCTCGTAGGCCGGCTTCAGCGCCCCCCAGTCGCCATCGGTCATCCCGTACCAGGCGGTGTCGCGGTTGCGGCCCTTCACCACCACCGCCTGCCGGAACACGCCCTCATACGAAAACCCGTAGCGCTGGGCCGCGGCGCGCGAGGGGGCGTTGAACGCGTCGCATTTCCACTCATGGCGCCGGTAGCCGAGGCCGAAGACGAAGGACATCAGCAGATATTGCGTCTCGGTCGCCGCGGCCGAGCGCGCCATGCGCGGCCCGTACCAGATGAAGCCCACCTCGATCGAGCCCGCCGCCGGCGTGATGCGCAGGAGCGAGCAGAAGCCCTCGACCCGCCCCGACGCGGCGGAGCGGATGGCGTAGTAGATCGGGTCGGCGCTCGCCGCCTGGGTCTCGATCTGGGCGCGGAAGGCGGCTTCGTCCGTGAAGGGGCCGACCGGAAGGTAAGTCCAGCGCGAGCCGTCGGTCTCGGCCTGCGCCGCGTCCCAGAGGTCGTCGCCATGGCGCTCGGCCGACAGGGGCTCAAGCGTCGCGTGGCGCCCCGTCAGGGTCTCGTGCGGGGGGAAGGGCGGCGGGGTCCAGCCGGGCAGAAGGTCGCCGACCGGCTGGCCGTAGGCGTTGGTCTCGGGCATCGGGGAAGGGGTCCGGGCGCGGGGAAAGGGGTGGGCGCATCTGGCGCGCCGCGCGGGCCGGGGTCAACCCGGACGGGCTTGGGCGCCGGCGCGGACGGCCGTCGCTCCGCTGCGCTTCGCATCGCCCGGCCTGGTTTTCGGGCCCCTTTGCCGGGCGACGCCCCGGCCAGGCGCCACGACCCGCGCAGCGGGGCGCGGGAGGGGCGGGGTTCGATGCCCCGTCCCTCCCGTCTCCCCCTCAGGCGAGGATGCGGTCGTCGGCGCCGAGGCTCACGCCCGGGAACACGTCCCGCTCCAGCGCAGCCTTGTCCATGCCGTAGAGCCCCCGCAGGGTCCAGGCCGCGTGCCGGCGCAGGTCGTCGGTCGGCATCAGGTCGCGGTCCTGGTAAAGATCCGAGGGCTTCAGCCCCGGCCAGTCCCCGTGCACCTTCGCCCCCGACAACGCCCCGCCGGCATAGATCATCAGTCCCCCGGTGCCGTGGTCGGTGCCGTGGGATCCGTTTTCGCGCGCGGTGCGGCCGAACTCGGTCACGCACATCACCGCGGTGCGCTCCCATAACGGCCCCAGCCTGGCCTTCAGCGTGGCGATCGCCTCGGCGAGCTGGGCCAGCGGCTTGCGGATGGTCTTCGACTGGTCGCGATGGGTGTCGTAGCCGCCCAGCGAGAACGCCGCAATCCGCGCCTCGCCCCGCAGCATCTCCGCCGAGAGGGCCGCGAGGCTCGCCGCATCCACGGTTTTCGCTGCCGCCCCGCCCTCCATGTCCCGCTTGGCGTCGACCTTCGCCGCCTCCTGCGCCGCCGCGTCGAACAGCGGATCCTGCGCCGAGATCATCCGGAACAGGTCCAGCGCCTGCGGGGTCAGCGCCAGATCGCTGTCCGGCGACCAGTTCAGCGCCGGGTTGTCGCCGTCGAGCAGCAGCATGTTCTCCCGCCCCACCGCGATGGCGGTCTGCGCCCGCGCGCCGGGCAACAGACCCAGCGCCCGGTTCAGCCAGCCGTCGCGGCCCGAGGTCATGCCCCCGTCCGCCCGTCCGCCGCCGTTCTCGAGCAGGTCCTGCCCGTCGAAATGGCTGCGCTTGTCGCGATAGGGGGTGGAGACGGCGTGCACGAAGCTCAGCTCCCCCGCCTTCCACAAAGGCCGCAGGGGCGAGAGCGCCGGGTGCATCGCGAAGCGGCCGTCGAGGTCGAATGACCCGTTCTTGCCGCCCTCGGGCACCCCGAACGCCAGCGTCGGGCGCATCCCGGCCAGTTCGCGGTCGCCATAGGGCTCCACCGCGGCCAGCCCGTCCAGCGCCCCGCGCAGCACGATCACCACCAGCCGGTTCTCGCCCGGCGCCGCCGCGAAGGTCACCCGCGTCATCAGCGGGAAGGCCGCGGCGGAGCAGCCCAGCGTGAGGCCGCCCCGCATGAGGGCCCGGCGGGTCAGATCCATGTCGGTCATCGGGGGCCTCCTTCTCAGCGGCGGTTGAAGTCGGGGGAGGCGAGCAGCAGCGCGAAGCCCTCGCGCTTCTGCGAGGCGGCGGCGATCGCCCAGGCGGTCTTTTCCGACAGCGCCTCGCGCAGGGCGGCCTTGGCCACGTCGCGGGGGTCGAGCCCCGCATCCGCCATCGCCGTGCCCATCCGCGTCGCCCAGTCGAGCCGCTTGGCCATGGCGCCGGGCGTGATCCAGGCCTCGCCCTCTTCCGGCCAGCCGTCGGGCCCGGGCGCGTCGAACACCCCCTGGCCCATCTGCACCGCGGCCCCCAGCGTCAGCGAGCGGTCATAGGTCCGCTTCGCCCCGATATCCGCAGGCTCCGCCCCTGCCGCGCGCAGGGCCGCGATCACCGCCTCCTGCGGCTGGCGGACCTTGGCGAAGGGCGCGGACCAGGCCAGCGGGTGCGAGACCAGCGCCCGCGACACCGCCGCCAGATCGCCGCCGGTCTCGTTCCAGGTCGCCTCCAGGGCCGAGACCAGCGCGGGGGGCGGAACGTCGGCCACGAAATGCCGGGCGAGCTTGGTGGCGAGATGCTTCGCGGTCGCCGGATGGGTGGCGACGGCGTCGAGCGCGGCCAGCGTCTCCGCCTCCGACCCGCCCTGCCAGGTCCGGCCCAGCAGCTCGAACGACCCGGGCTCGGCCCATTGGGGCCGGTATTCGTAGCCCCGTCCCTTGTCCTGCACCGCGAAGCCGGTCAGCAGCTTCGCCAGCGCCAGCACGTCGGCCTGCCCATAGGCCGCGCCGACGCCGAGCGTGTGCAGCTCCAGGATCTCGCGCGCCAGGTTCTCGTTCAGCCCCAGATCGCGCTTGCCGCCGGCCTTGGAGTTCGGCCCGGCGGACTTGTACTGGTCGAGATAGATCAGCATGGCCGGATGCCGGGTCGCGGCCTGCAGCATCTCCGCGAAGCCGCCCGCGACATGGGGCCGGATCGCCTGATCCTCGAACCCCGCCACATAGGGCGCGTGACCGCGGAACTTGACGGAAACCGAAAAGTGGTTGGTCCAGAACCGCGCCATCCGCTCTCCGAAGGCATGTTCCGTCGCCACCGCGCGGCCGAGCGAGGCGAGCAGGTCGCCATCCACCGCCTCGCGCAACTCCCTCCGCTCCTGATCCAGCATGGATTTCTGGTCGTCGGTGGCCGACTTGCCGCGGGTCTCGGCGCGGATCGCGCGGAATTCCATCAGCTCCATCCGCAGGCGCTCGGTCTCGGCCGCGTCGACGATGGGCGCGGCGCGGGCGATGGCGGAAAGCTGGGCGATCATCGCCTCCGGGTCCGCGTCCGGCGTCCGGCCCGGGCGAAAGCCGAGCCCGAAGCGCAGGGCGGCGACGGCGTCTCGCGGCAGGGTCATGCACGGATCTCCGAAATCATGCGGAAAGGTCGGCGCCGCGACGGAGGCGGCGGCGCCGACGCAATTCGCCATGGGTTGCACATGCTACGGCATTGGGGTCAGCCTGTGGAGGAAATCAGGCGATTTCAGGAGGCGCGGCCACGGGCCGGTCGCGGGGCGCGCCCGACTGGCGAAGCGACCTTCGGCCTCCCAAAGGCTCGTCTACGCAAACGGAGGACAGGCGATGTTTCCGCGCAACGCGCGCAAGACCCGGTCGGGGACGACTTCCGGAACGTCGGCATGACCCATACCGTGCTGATCGCCAATCTCAAGGGCGGCTGCGGCAAGACCGTGCTCGCCACCACGCTGGCCGCGGCGCTGGCCGGGCAGGGGGCTTCGGTCGGGCTCGCCGACGCCGACCGGCAGAAATCCGCGCTGCGCTGGGCCAGGCGGCGGCCGGCGGACGCGGCTCCGATCACGGCGCTGGACTGGTCCAAGGCTTCCGCCGCCGGCGACCGCCCCAAGGGGCTCGACTGGCTGGTGATCGACGCGCCCGGCGCGCTCCGCGGCGCCAAGGCCGCCGATCTGGTGGCCGAGGCGCGCGCCGTGCTGATCCCGCTCGCGCCCTCCTTCTACGATCTCGACGCGACGCGGCGGTTCCTCAAGGACATCGAGGACCTCAAGCGCATCCGCAAGGGCAAGACCGAGCTGCATCTGGTCGCCAACCGCGTCCGTCCCCGCAGCCGCGCGGCGAACGAACTTGAGGCGGCCTTCGCCGAGCTCGGGGCGCCGCCGCTCGCACGGCTGTCGGACCGTTCGGCTTACGGAGATCTGGCGGCGCTGGGCCTGTCGATCTTCGACCGGCCGACCAAGGCGCTGGACCCGTTGCGCGCGCAATGGGCCCCGATCCTCGCGGCGCTGACCGGCTGACCGGCTGACCGGGGGGCGGCCGGGGGCGCAGCGGGTCTGGGCGACCGCGCGCCGCGCCCGCCGGCCCAACCTTCTGCACCCCTTGCGCAAAACCGGCGACGAGGCCGCCTGCCGCCGCTCGGGGGCTGCGCGATTACCCTAAGGGCGCCGTTGCGGCGCCGCCTCCCTGCCTTATTTCAGGTCCAGTGACGCGGGCGTTCGGACCTCGCCCCCCGTCGCCTCGCGCCCTTCGCGGGCGGCGGCGGCGGTCGTCGTCCGGCGCCCGAATGAATGACGCGACAGGAGACTATACGCATGACCCACATCTTCGCCCCCGCCCTCGCGCCCGCCCGTCCCTTCCGTTCGCGCCGCGCCCTGCGCGGCGGCGTGCTGGCGCTCTGCGCCGGGGTGATGCTGGCCGGCTGCGCCGAGTCGGTGAACGACAGCGGCGTCACCCGCCGCCAGGGCACCGGGGCTGCGCTGGGCGCGGGTCTCGGCGCCGCGGCCGGCCTGCTGGTCGGCGGCGACGACCGTCGCAACGCGCTGGTCGGGGCCGGCATCGGCCTGATCGCCGGCGCGGCCGCGGGCACCTTCCTGGACAGTCAGGAGCGCGATCTCCAGCAGGATCTGCAGGGCACCGGCGCCACCGTCACCAACACCGGCGACGCGCTGCTCGTCACGCTGCCCGGCGGCGTGACCTTCGAGACCGACAGCGCCCGGGTGACCAACAACTTCAAGCGGCCGCTCAACCGCGTCGCGCGCACGCTCAACAAGTATCCGTCGAGCTATGTGGACGTGGTCGGGCACACCGATTCCACCGGCGACGCCGCCTACAACATGCAGCTCTCCCAGCAGCGCGCCCGGGCCGTGGCGGCGGAGCTGATCCAGCGCGGCGTGCCCAACGCCCGCGTCGCCACCGCCGGTCGGGGCGAGGAGCAGCCGATCGCCAGCAACGACACCGCCGACGGCCGCGCCGCCAACCGCCGGGTCGAGATCAAGATCGTGCCCGCCACCCAGGGCTGACCTCGGAAAACCGGGCGCGCACGTCGGATGACTCCGACGGATGAGCCCGCCTGACGAAGTTGACGCCGCCGACCGGAAACCCCGGTCGGCGGCGTTCGCGTCCAGGGCGATCGGGCTTGCGCCCCGGCCCCTGAGGACTACCTGAGATCCCAGCCCCACTCCGTCGGCCCCGCCCCGTATCGGCCGATCCTTCGGCCCGCCCCGTGCCGAAGGCCCCATGAAAGGCCCGCCGATGACCCGCCCCGCGCGACGCGTCTACCCGACCCCGGCCCGCGGATGAGCGGCGTCGGCCACGCCTCCCCCGCGCTGCGGCGCGCGCCGGCGGACCGCCAGGGCCGCGCCCGGAAAACCCGTCTCGCGGTCGAATTCGCGGCGCTCTATCTCGGGCTGCCGCTGCTGATGGCCTTCGCGCTGTCGCCGGGAATGATGTGGACGGTGCTGATCGGCTCGTTCGCAGCCGGTCTGGCGCTGTTGGCGATCACCCCCGAATTCCGCTGGAAAGAGCTGGTGCGCGGCCCCTGGTTCGGCCCCGGCCTGACCGGCGCGCTGGTCACCGCGGGGTTCGCGGCCCTGACCGCCGCCGGCGCTTTCGGTCTGGTGATGTGGCTGATGCCCGAGGCGCTGCTGTCGCTGCCGCGTCGGGCGCCCCAGCTGTGGCTGATGATCATGTGCCTCTACCCGCTGCTCTCGGCCCTGCCGCAGGAGATCCTGTTCCGCTCGCTGTTCTTCCGCCGCTACGGGGTGCTTTTCCCCGATGCGCGCGTCGCGGTGGCGGTGAACGCCGCCGTCTTCGGGCTCGCGCATCTGTTCCTGTGGAACTGGGTGGCGCTGGCGCTGACGGCGTCGGGCGGGGTGATCTTCGCGATGGCCTGGCTGTCGCGGCCCGGCGGCAACCTGCTCTGGGCGGTGGTGCTGCACGCTCTGGCGGGGATGATCCTGTTCACCTCGGGCCTCGGCCGTTTCTTCTACCATGGCGCGGTGGGCCTGTGACCGACGCGCGCGACCCGTTCGACCTCGACCCCGACCTCGATCCGGCGCCGGAGCCCGAGCCCGAACCTGCAACAGACCCGGACGCCGCCCTCGCCCGCCTCGTCGCCGACGACCGGTTCGAATTCCGGCTGACCGGCGGCCGCGGCTTCATCCTCGACTTCGAGCAGGGGCGCGACGTGATCAACCTCTCGGGCCTCGGCCTGACGCCCTGGGACCTGCTGCCCTCGGTCCGCGGCCGCGATCTGGTGCTGGCCTTCGACGGCGGCGAGGTGGTGCTGCGCGGCGCCGCCGGCGTGCATCTGGGCCAGTGGGATTTTCGGTACTGAGAGATCGGGCGCCCCTCGCGGAGCGCCCGTTTCGTCCGATCACGCCGCCCGCGACTTCCGGCGCGCCAAAAGGCCCAGACCCGCCAGCCCCGCCGCCAGCAGCGGCGCCGCGGCGGGCAGGGGCACGGCGCTCGGCCCGCCCAGCGGCGTGTCGCGCGCGGCGTAGAGCGCGGCCGCGTCGTCGGAGGTCGCCGCCCCCGAATAGAACCGCAGGTAGTCCAGGAACCCCGCGCTGTTCTCGCTTCCGGCCGTGGCGTAGTCGTCCTGAGCGATCCAGACCGGCGCGCCGTCGCCGCTGAAGCTCGACGCGGCGTTGTTCACGAGCGTGCCGACCCACGCGCCGGCGAGCCACATGGTGAACGCGTCGGTCGAGCCGTTGAGCTCCCATGCGTGGGTGAGCGTGATCGCCGCGGCAGGGGCGCCGACGCCTGCGGCGGCTCCCGCGACGGCTGCGCCGAGCGCGCCCAGATAGGCGAAACGAATCAAATTCATCGTGGACTCCCGTTCCGACGCGAATTTGCGTTGGTTTTCACTAGCCGCCGATCGCCGGAGCGCGGCAAGCGATCATCCGCCCTTGACATCGCGCCCCCGGACATGGAACCCGACCGCGACCGTCGAGCCCCTTCCGACGAAGCTCCGAGGACGCCTCCTATGCACGCCTACCGCTCCCATACCTGCGCCGCGCTCCGGGCCGAGCATGTCGGCCAGGACGTTCGCCTCTCCGGCTGGGTCCACCGGGTGCGCGACCATGGCGGGGTGCTGTTCGTCGACCTGCGCGACCATTACGGCGTCACCCAGATCATCGCCGACCCCGACAGCCCGGCCTTCGCCGGCATCGAGAAGGTCCGCGCCGAATGGGTCGTGCGCATCGACGGCGTGGTGAAGGCCCGCTCCGCCGATCTGGTGAATGCCAAGCTCGATACCGGCGCGATCGAAGTCTACGCCCGTGAGATCGAAGTGCTGGGCGCGGTCGATGGCGAGCTGCCGCTCCCGGTCTTCGGCGAGGTCGAGTATCCTGAGGAAACCCGCCTGCGCTACCGCTTCCTCGACCTGCGCCGCGAGAAGCTGCACGCCAACATCGTGATGCGATCCAAGGTGATCTCGCACCTGCGCTCCTCGATGGTCGA
>NZ_JBSRTQ010000086.1:0-19607 GCF_055129145.1 Albimonas sp.
GGCGCTTCGCCGGACCGCCGCGCGGGCGCACGGCCGCCACCGGCGCGCCGGTCGTCGCGCGGCCTTGCCCCCGACCGGCCGGGCGCACCCGATCCCGTCCCGGCGCCGCACCCCCTCCGGCGCACCCCCTCCGGCGCCCCGCGGCGCGCCGTTGTCGCCGATTGTTGATTTCCGCCCCGCGCCCACCCATATTTCGGAACACGAGGGTCGCCACCTACGGGGCCCTCACGGCACGTCGCTTTGATGAGGACCGCCCGAATGTCGCGAATGACCTTCGCTTCGCATCCGTTCCTGCTCGGGTTCGAGCAGCTCGACAGACTGGTGGAACGCACCGCCAAGACGTCCAACGACGGATATCCGCCCTACAATATCGAGCAATCGGGGCCCAACGCCTACCGGATCACGCTCGCCGTCGCCGGCTTCCGCGAGGAGGATCTGCAGATCACCGTGGAGGACGCCCAGCTGGTGATCCGCGGCCGGCAGAACGACGACTCCGAGAATCGCGTGTTCTTGCATCGCGGCATCGCGGCGCGCCAGTTCCAGAAGAGCTTCGTGCTCGCCGATGGCATGGAGGTCGGCGGCGCCCGGCTCGAAAACGGGCTGCTGCATGTGGACCTGAACCGCTCCGAACCGCAGACCGTGGTGCGGACCATCGAGATCAACCGTCCCGAAACCCTTCGCGACGACGCTGACCGAGACCGGACCGAGATCGACAGGAGGAACGAGCCATGACCGACCATTCTCCCAGGGCGCAGGCCGCCCCGCGGCTCGGGATTCCGGGCGACATCGTCTATGTGCGCGAGCTCTCGGCCGAAGAGGCCGCGGCGATGCCGGGGGCCGAGGAGGCGCCGGCGCGCAAGCTCTTCGCCATCCATGACGCAGAGGGCGCGCGCCTGGCGCTGACCGACGACAGGCGTCTGGCCTTCGTCCTCGCCCGCCAGCATGACAAGGTGCCGGTCTCGGTGCACTGACCCGCGAACGCCCGCCCTGAGACCGGGCGGACCTTGCCGCGCGGCGCGGCTGCGTTCTCCGATGAATCCCAGCCCGCCGACGCGTTGTCGGCGGGTTTTTCTACGATGAACGCGTTGGGATCGGGCGCTTTGCGGCCTTGCGGCTCGGCAGGCGCGCGCTGGCGGCGCTGCTGCTCCGGCCGCAGGCGCGGCCCCGGCCCCGCCCGTCCAGCGCCCGTCGCCGCCGTCAGGCGGCGTCGGAGGTCAGCGTCTCGACCAGGATGGCGTAGAGCGCCGCGGGGTCGGCGGTGGCGCGCAACTTGGCGCAGCGGCCCTCGTCGCGCAGCAGGCGCGACACGCGGGCGAGCGCGCGCAGATGATCCGCCCCCGCGTCCTCCGGGGCCAGCAGCAGGAACACCAGATCGACCGGCGCGCCGTCGGCGGCGTCGAAATCCACGCCCTTCTCCAGCCGCGCGAAATAGCCGGTGATCTTCTTCACCTGCGGCAGCCGCGCATGCGGGATCGCCACGCCACGGCCCATCGCGGTCGGCCCGAGTCGTTCGCGATCCATCAGCGCCTCGAACACGGCGCGAGGCTCCAGCCCGTTGCGGTCGGCGGCGCGGCCGGCGAGCTCATGGAGGAGCTGCTTCTTGCTGGAGGCTTTCAGGCTGGGCGCAAGCGCCTCTGGCCCGATCAGCTGCTCGAGTGTCATGGCCTGTGTCTCTCGGTTTCTGCGAACCACCTGCGGCGGGAACGCTCCCCACGTCCCGCCGCCGCCGGATCTGCGTCCGGGTCTTCGTCGTGGTTCGGCTGCGTCAGCCTTCGGGCAGATTCGCTGGGTCGATCCACCCGATATTCCCGTCGGGCCGGCGGAATACCACGTTGAGCCCCCCGTGGGAATTGTTGTTGAACAGGAGGAAGGACTCGTCGGCGAACTCCATCGCCATCACCGCCTCCCCCACCGTCAGGCGCTGCACCGAATGGCGCATCTCGGCGATGACCAGCGGGTCCAGCCCCTCGGGCTCGTCGGTCTCCTCCTCCTGGTCCTGGTCGGACTGCAGCACGTAGCCGTTGGCCATCGAGGCGGGGATCGGCTCCTCCCGCCGCTTGAGGTGATGGTCCTTCAGCCGGCGCTTGTAGCGGCGCAGCTGTTTCTCCAGCCGCGCGCACGCGCTTTCGGCCGCGGCGTAGGGATCGGTGGCGCGGCCCTTGGCCTTGGCGATCATGCCGGTCGAGAGGTGGGTCAGCGCATCGCAGACGATTTCGTGGCGGTCACGCGAGAAGGTGACGGTGCTGTCTATCGGATTTTCCGCGTATTTTCCGACGGCGGCGACGAAGCGTTCCTCTACATGGCCACGCAACGCGTCGCCCACGTCGATCTGCTTGCCATTCACCTGGATGTGCATGTCTGACGACCTCCGCTGCTAGCGCCGGGGCGCGGCGCGCCCCCGTTGCAAGGGCGCGCCGCGAGCCGGCCATCCCGGCCGCCGGGCCATCGCGCAGGTCACGAAGGTCCGCGGCCGTCCCCTTTCACTTGGGGAGGGCCGCGGCCTTGCGCGAGAGGGGCGCCGGGGGGAACTTCGCCCCGTCATCCCGCCCGGGCCGCCGTCGCCTCTCTCAGGAGGCGGCGGCGGACTTGAGACGTCTGCGCTGGACCGACGACGGGATGTTCATGCCCTCACGATATTTCGCGACAGTACGTCGCGCAATATCCACGCCGTCGTTACGGAGAATTGCCATCAAACGGTCATCCGAGAGGGTCTTTCGCGGGTCCTCGGCCAGAATCATGTCCCGGATCCGGTCGCGAATGGCGGTGGCGGAGTGCGACTCGCCCCCGTCGGTGGCCGCCAGCGCCTGGGTGAAGAACCAGCGCAGGTCGAAAATCCCCCGTTCGCAGGCGAGATGCTTGCCCGCGGCGACGCGGGAGACGGTGGATTCGTGCATCCCGATCTCGTCGGCCACCATGCGCAGGGTCATCGGACGCAGGGCCGAGACGCCTTCCGCGAAGAACGCCTCCTGGCGGCGCACGATCTCCACCGCGACCTTGAGGATAGTGCGGGCGCGTTGTTCGAGGCTGCGCACCAGCCAGCCGCCGGACTGACGGCATTCGGAGACGAAATGCCTCGCCGCCGCGTCCCCTCCCGCCGCCAGCTCCGCCGCATAGGCGTTGTCGACCAGCACCCGCGGCAGGGTGTCGGTGTTCAGCTCCACCACCCAGGTTCCGTCCGGGCGGCGGCGCACGAAGACGTCGGGCACTGCGGCGAAGGCCGGGGGGGCGGTGAACTCGCGGCCGGGGCGGGGGTCGAGCCGACGGATCTCGGCCGCCATGTCGCGCACGTCGTCGTCGTCCACCCCGCAGATCCGGGCCAGCGCCTTGAAGTCGGCGCGGGCCAGCAGCGGCAGATGATCGAGCAGGGCGGCCATGGCGGGATCGAGCCGGTTGCGCTCGACCAGCTGCAGCGACAGGCATTCGGCGAGGCTGCGGGCCCCGATGCCCACCGGCTCGCACTGATGCAGCAGCCCGATGGCCTCGCTCAGCTCCGCCGCCGACACGCCGAGCCGGCGGGCGGCCTCGTCCTCTTCGATCCGCAGGTAGCCGGCCTCGTCGATGTCCGCGGCCAGCGCCATGGCGGCGTTGCGCACGGCGCGGGGCGCGCGGATCAGACCGATCTGGCCGGCGAGATGCTCGATCAGCGACGTCTCCGCCCCCAGCGTCTCCTCCAGCCCCGGCAGGTCGGCCCCCCAGCCGGCCGAAGCCGAGCCCGAGGCGTCGCCCCCCGGCCCCCAGCCCGACGCGGCCTCGGCCACCGCCGGGCCGCGCGCAGCGGCGTCGACGTCGTAAAGCTCGTCGGTGCCGGTCTCGTAAGAGCCGCCGATGCTCTCGGCCCCGTCGCGCATCGCCACGTCGGCGCCGAGGCGTTCGGATCGGGGCTCGCCCCCCTGCCCCTGCTCGGCCTGGCTGATGGCGTCGGCGCTGGACGCCGCCGCCTCGCGCGCCGCGCGATCCTCCCGCGATCGCCCGACGCCGTCTTCCGGCCCCGCGGAGTCGGGTCCGCGGTCGAGCAGCGGGTTGCGCTCGATCTCCTCATCCACGAACCGGGACAGTTCCAGGTTCGACATCTGCAGAAGCTTGATCGCCTGCTGCAGCTGGGGCGTCATCACCAGCTGCTGCGCGGTCCGAAGCTCCAGACGCGGTCCGATCATGCGGGCGGCGCCTCCCATCCCCTCTCTGGACCGGGCGGGCCGCGTTGGACCCCGCCCTAGTACGAGAAGCTTTCGCCGAGATAGACCCGGCGGACTTCCGCGTTCGCGACAACCTCGCGGGGGGCGCCGCTCATCAGCACCTGCCCCTCATGCAAGATATATGCCCGGTCGATGATCCCGAGAGTTTCACGCACATTGTGGTCGGTGATCAAGACCCCGATGCCGCGATGCTTGAGATGGGAGACCAGGTCGCGGATGTCGCCGACCGCGATCGGGTCGACGCCGGCGAAGGGTTCGTCGAGCAGCACATAGGCCGGATCGGAGGCGAGGCAGCGCGCGATCTCCACCCGCCGACGCTCGCCCCCCGACAGCGCCTGGGCCGGCGTGCGGCGCAGATGGCCGATGGAGAATTCCGCCAGCAGCTGATCGAGTCGGGCGGAGCGGCGGGCGCGCAGCGGCTCATGCAGCTCGAGCACCGCGAGGATGTTCTCCTCCACCGTCAGGCCGCGGAAAATGGACGCTTCCTGAGGGAGATAGCCGAGCCCCAGCCGCGCGCGGCGGTACATCGGCATCTGGGTCACGTCCTGGCCGTCGATCTCGATGGCGCCGGAATCGGCCGGAATGAGGCCGGTGATCATGTAGAAGCAGGTGGTCTTGCCGGCCCCGTTCGGACCCAGCAGACCCACCGCCTCGCCCCGCGCCAGCTCCAGCGACACGTCGCGCACCACCGGCCGGCGGCGGTAGGACTTGCCGATGGACCGGGCCCGCAGGATGCCGGCCGCGCGGGGGCGGAGACCGGCGTCATGGGCCCCCGCCAGCGCCTCGGACCCGAGCGCCGGGATCGTGGATCCGTCGGACATGTCGCCTCAGTTCTTCCGGGCGGGGGGGGTGAACACGCTTTTCACCCGTCCGCCGGAGATTTCGCCGGCGCCCTTGTTCAGGTCGATTCGCAGCGTCTCGCCCGAGATCGCGTTCTCGCCCTGGGTCAGCACCACGTCGCCGCCCATGGTCACCACGCCGCCCGCGACGTCGTAATCGGCCCAGGCGCCCTTGGCGGTCTCGGCCCCGTTCGACAGGAACACGTCGCCCTCGGCCCGCAGGCTGTCGATGCTGCCGGTCCCGCTCGCCGCGCCCGAGGACCCCGGCCCGCCGACGCCGCCGTATTTCACCGTGACCTTGTTCGCGGTCATGCGCAGCGTGCCCTGCCCCGCCACCACGTTGCCGGTGAAGCTCGCGGTCTGGGCGGCGTTGTCGACGGCGAGACTGTCGGCGGTGATCTCGATGGGCTGGGTCGCGTCATGCTTGAACGAGCCGAAGGGGTTGGCCGCATCCTGCGCCGCCGCCGGCAGGGCCAGCGCGGCGACGCCGAACACCGGCGCGCCCAGCGCGACGAGCAGGGCGAGCGCCGCCCGACCCCGCGCGGACCGGCCGCGCAGGACGGGCCGCGCGTCGCGGCGCGGTTCGAGGCCGCGGGGCTGCCGGATCATGGGGGTCATCATCGCGCTTCCTGTCTGGGTCGGCCGGGCCGGGCGCGGCCTTCGTCGGCTCTGGTCGTGGACGCCGCCGCCGCGGGGCGGCCGGAGGGGCTCATTCCGCGGGGCGCGAGGGCTTCCAAACCACCCGGACGCCATCTTCGAACCATAGATAATCGCCCGGCCGCGGCGCGCCAAGCTTCGCATCCGCCGCGGCGGGGTCCGCGTCCTTCGCGACCTCCCGACGCTCGGCCCGGAACGACCCGGCCGCGATGCTGCCCTGGGGGCCGACGGCCTCCACCGGACCCGGCGAGACCGCCTCGCCGGCGCGCAGGTCGGCGGTGACCCGGTCGGTGGTCACCACATAGCCGTCCGACGTCTCGAGCCGCACCGAGCCGGTCAGCGACAGCGCCTGGTCGCGCGGGCGCAGCACGCCGACATCGGCCAGCAGGTTGATCCGCCGCCCCGCCGCCTGGTCGAACACGCCGCGCACATGGCTCAGCTCCACCTGGCTCGGGTCGGGCCCGTCCGGCGTGGCGCTGTCGGCCTCGACCACGAAGGGCTCCCCGGCCGCCGTCGCGCCTTCGATCCGCGGATTGGTGACCTGCAGCCCCTCGCCGAGCGAGATCAGGTCCGCGGTGGAATAGACCAGCCCGCCGTCGAACGCCTTCTCCTGCGGGATCAGGAACAGCGAGGACAGAAGCGCCAGCGCCAGCAGCGGCAGCCCGACCTTCAGCCAGCGCACCCAGCGCGAATAGCCGCCCCGCCCCCCTGCGCCCGATCCTCCGGAAACCGCGGCCATGGTCTCAGCCCATGTCCAGCCCGGCGCGCAGGCAGTCATGCACATGCAGGACCCCCAGCGGCTGCGGGCCGAGCGTGGGGTCGGCGACGAAGATGCACAGCACCGGGCGGCCCGGATCGTTCATCATCTTCACCGCCTCCGAGCCCAGCGCCTCGGGCCGGATGGTGCGCGGGTTGGGGGTGGCGACGTCGCGGGCCTGCCGCTCCAGCAGCCCGTCCATGTTGCGCCGAAGGTCGCCGTCCGAGATCGCCCCGACCAGCGCGCCGTCGCCGTCGACCACGCCGGCCATGCCGAACCCCTTCTGGCTCATCACCAGCAGCACGTCGCGCATCGAGGCGTCTTCGGCCACCAGCGGCATCTCATCGCCCGCATGCATCAGGTCGCGCACCTTGATCAGCTGCGCCCCCAGCTTGCCGCCCGGGTGGAACACCGCGAAATGCTCGGCGGTGAACTCCCGCCGCTCCATCAGCGCCACGGCCAGCGCGTCGCCCAGCGCCATCGCCAGCGTGGTGGAGGTGGTGGGCGCCATGCCGACCGAGCATGCCTCCGGCGCGCGGGGCAGCAGCAGGCGGATGTCGGACTGGGCGAGCAGCGGGCTCTCCACCCGGCTCGCCATGCCGATCAGGGTGATGCCGAAGCGCTTGCAATGGGCGATGACGTCGGCGAGCTCGGGCGTGCCCCCGGAATTCGACAGGACCAGCGCCACGTCCGCTTCGGTCAGCATGCCCAGATCGCCGTGGCTCGCTTCCGCGGGGTGCAGGAAAAAGGCCGGGGTGCCGGTGGAGGCGAGCGTCGCCGCGATCTTGCGCCCGACATGGCCCGACTTTCCCATGCCTGACACCACGATGCGGCCCTTGCACTCCAGCATCGCCTGCACCGCCGCGCCGAATTCATCGTCGAGGGTCTGGGAGAGGCCGGCCAGAGCCTCCGCCTCGATCGCCAGCACCCGGCGCCCGGTCTCCACGTCGCGGGCGACGCGGGCGCGCGCCATATCGAGGGAGGCGGCGGGCGCAGGGGTCTTTTCGGGGGCCGTTGCGGGCCGGACGGTGACGCTCATGACGCTCCTCGGATGCCGATGGGGTGGCGGCGCGGGCGCGCCCCGACCCATTCGGCGGGCCGGGTCGTCGGCCGCGCGCCGGCGCTAATGCGCGAAAATGTCCTGTTCGGGCCAGCCGGCGAGATCCAGCATGGCGCGGTCAGGCAGGAAATCGAAACAACGCCGCGCGATTTCAAGTCTTCCCTCGCGGATCAGCCGGGTTTCCAGCTCTTCGCGGAGCGCGTGCAGGTGCAGAACGTCGGAGGCCGCGTAGTCCAGCTGCGCCGCGCTGAGCGCCGGCGCGCCCCAGTCCGAGCTCTGTTGCTGCTTGGAGATGTCGAGGTCCAGCAGCTCCTGGCACAGGTTCTTCAGCCCGTGCCGGTCGGTATAGGTGCGCACCAGCTTGGAGGCGATCTTGGTGCACCACACGGGCCGCGCCACCACGCCGAATCGATGCGCCATCACCGCGATGTCGAATCGCCCGAAATGGAACAGCTTCAGCACGTCGGGATCGGCCAGCAGCCGCTCCAGATTGGGGGCCGAGGTCGCGTCCTGCGGGATCCGCACCACATGCGCGTCGCCGTCGCCGGCCGAGAGCTGCACGACGCAGAGCCGGTCGCGATGAGGCTGCAGGCCCATGGTTTCGGAATCGATGGCCACGACGGGGCCGAGATCCAGCCCGTCGGGCAGATCGCCTTCATGAGAATGGACGGTCATCCGGCCCTCTTCGCAGGCTGCGCGGGCCGCCTCCGGGGACGGCGTGCGAGGTTTGGTGCGCGGGGGCGGCGCCGTCAACCCCTGCGGCCGGAGTGCGGGTGGCCGGAGCCTCGTGCGGAAGGCGGGGGGGCCCGAAAAGCGAAAGGACCGCGGCTTGCGCCGCGGTCCTTTTCCCGACCCTCCCTGGTAAGAGGAGGTGGTGCCCAGGAGAAGACTCGAACTTCCACTTCCTTGCGGAAACCAGCACCTGAAGCTGGCGCGTCTACCAATTCCGCCACCTGGGCAGGTGTCGTGGAGCGGGTTGTTATTGATCGCCGCGGGGCGTGTCAACGGCTGTCCCGCGCTTTCTTCGCCGACCCGCGTCGTGACGTTTCGGCAGGCCCCGATGCCGGAGCCGGCGCGGGGCCCGCAAGGACCGGCGCGGGGCCCTCGCTCCCGCCCATCCTCGGCAAACCGCCGAATTGCCGCCTTGCCCGACGCCCGGCCCCGGACTAGACGAAACCAAGGGCGAGCGACGCGGCCCCTCGGCCCGCGCGCGCCATCGCGCATCCAGCGACCCCGCCGCCGGCCCATGCGCCTGCGCGGGGACCGCCAGAACGGGAGAGCCATAGTCATGACCGAGCCCGCCCCCCTCGTCACCATCTTCGGCGCCTCCGGCTTCCTCGGCCGCCACATCACGCAGCGCCTGGCGCGGCGCGGCTGGCGGATCCGGGCCGCCGTGCGCCGCCCCAACGAGGCCCTGTTCCTCAAGCCCTACGGCGATGTCGGCCAGGTCGAGCCGATCCAGGCCAATATCCGCGACGACGCCTCGGTGGCGCGCGCGGTGGCCGGGGCGAGCGTGGTGATCAACTGCATCGGGATCATGACCCAGACCGGCAAGCAGACCTTCGACTCGGTCCAGGCGCTCGGCGCCGCCCGGGTGGCGAAGGCGGCCGCCGCCGCGGGCGCGACGCGCATGGTGCATATCTCCGCGATCGGCGCCGACGCCGACAGCCCCTCGGGCTACGCGCGGGCCAAGGCCGCCGGAGAGGCCGCGATCCTCGACGCCTTCCCCACCGCCTCGATCCTGCGCCCCTCCGTCGTGTTCGGGCCGGAGGACGAATTCTTCAACCGCTTCGCCGGCATGGCCCGCATGGCCCCGGTGCTGCCCATCGTCGGCGGGTCGACCAGGTTCCAGCCGGTCTATGTCGGCGACATCGCCGACGCCGCGGCGAAGCTGGCCGCCGGGGACGCCGCGCCGGGGCTCTATGAACTCGGCGGGCCGGAGGTCGCGACCCTGCGCCAGCTCATCGACAAGATGCTCACCATCACCCGGCGCCGCCGGATGGTGGTCGACCTGCCCGCCGGCCTCGCCAGGATCCCGGCCCGGCTGCTCGGCCTCGCGCAGAGCCTCACGGGCGGGCTCTACGTGAACCGGACGCTGACGCTCGACCAGATCGCCCTGCTCGGCTTCGACAATGTGGTGGCCGACGACGCGAAGGGCTTCGCCGATCTCGGCATCCAGCCCACCGCGATGGAGGCGGTGCTGGAGACCTACCTCTACGCCTACCGCCCCCAGGGCCAGTATTCGCGCCTGACCGAGAGCGCGAAGAACCTCCGCAAGGTCTGAGCCTTTCGGGCCATCGCCAGGGGGCGCGTCCGGCCGGGCGCGCCCCTTCGCCTTGCAGCCGCGGCGCCGGAGACGAACCCATGACCATCACCCAGCCCGATGAGCTCGACGGCCTCAAGGGTATCGGCCGGATCGTCGCCAACACCCTGCATGCCATGGCCAAAGCGATGGAGCCCGGCATGACCACGCGCGAGCTCGACGCCATCGGCCGCGCGTTGCTGGAGCGCGAGGGCGCGGAATCCGCCCCCGAAGCCAGCTACGACTTCCCCGGCGCCACCTGCATCAGCGTCAACGAGGAAATCGCCCACGGCATCCCCGGCGACCGCGTGATCGCGCCGGGCGATCTGGTGAACATCGACGTCTCGGCCTCGAAGAACGGGTTTTTCGCCGACACCGGAGCGACGTTCCGCGTGGCGCCCGTGGACCCCGCGCTGGATCGTCTGTGCCGCGACGGGAAACGCGCCATGGAGATCGGCATCGCTGAGGTCGGCGCCGGCAAGCCGCTGGCCGGGATCGGGAACGCCATCGGCCGCTTCGCCTCGGCCCGCGGCTACACGCTGATCCGCAACCTCGCCAGCCACGGCGTCGGCCGGTCCCTGCACGAATATCCCGACGAGATCGCCACCTGGCCCAACAAGCGCGACCGGCGCCGCATCGACAAGGGGCTGGTGTTGACGGTCGAGCCATTCCTGTCCGCCGGCGGCCTGATGGCGACCGATGGCGACGACGGCTGGACGCTTTACAGCGAGCCCTGCGCCCCGGTCGTGCAATACGAGCACACCGTCGTCGCCACCGATCGCGGCGCGATCATCCTGACGATGCCGGGCTGAGCCCCCGCCCGGCGGCGGGGCTCAGCCTTCGCGATCAGGCGTAAAGCCAGATCAGCAGGGCCGTGCCGAGGACGAAGCGATAGATGACGAAGGGCGTCATCGTCCACGTCTTGAGCATCCGCATCATCAACGCCAGCGCCGCCAGCGCGGCCACGCAGGACAGCGCCGCCGCGATCATCGCGTCCGAGCCGAGCGAGGCGTCGCCGGCGTCGAGGATATCCTTGATGGTCAGAACCCCTGCCGCCATGATGGTGGGGATCGACATCAGCATGGAGATCCGCGCCGCGTCCGTGCGCTCATAGCCCAGCGCGCGCGCCGCCGAGATGGTGATGCCGGAACGCGACGTGCCCGGGATCAGCGCGACGGCCTGCGCCAGGCCGATGAGGATCGCATCGCGCCAGGACCAGCCCTCGGCCTTCTTCTCCAGGGGACCGAAGCGGTCGCAGACATAGAGCACCGCGCCGAAGATCAGCGTCGCCCAGGCGATGACCTCGACGTTGCGGAAGATGTCGGTCATCCCCGCCGCCGACAGGATCAGCCCGGCGATCACCACGGGAATCGTCGCCACCACCAGCCGCAGCGCCAGACCGGCTTCGGGGGTGGAGGTTCGGCCGGTCGCCACATGGCCCCCGCCGACCACCGCGCGTGCGACATCGTGCCGAAAGAAGATGATCACCGCCACCAATGTGCCGAGATGGACCGACACATCGATCATCAGGCCCTGGTCGGTCTCTCCGGTCAGGGCCGGGAACAGCGCCAGATGGCCGGAGGAGGAGATCGGCAGGAACTCCGTCACGCCCTGGATCAGGGCGAGAATCACGAGATCTAACAGGGGCATGGCTGAGTCCGGCTCGGGGTTTCGACGGGTTGCGGCGGTGTAGGCCAAGGCGGCCTGCGATGCTAGAGAAATGGCGAAGGTCAGCCATGATGACCTATTAACGGGATGAATGGCGGCGCGCCGGCAGGGTGGGGCGCATTTTCCCGATATATAGGACAGCTATTCTGTCTTTTATTCCATTTTCGATTCCCGTAAATAATGCGCAGAGCCCCCCGCGCCCTGCGCGCGAGGAGACCCAGCCGTTGCGCAAGGAGGGCGCCCGTGCCGCAGAAGATGCTCAAGTTCGTCGATGTGCCCCGCGGCATGCCCGAAAAGCGTGCGGCCGAGGCGCGGCGCGGCGACTTCGATGAAATCTACCGCGAGTACGCGGAGGCGAAGGCGGAGGAGCAATCCTCGCGCTGCTCCCAGTGCGGCGTGCCGTACTGCCAGACGCATTGTCCGCTCCACAACAACATCCCCGACTGGCTGAAGCTGACCGCGGAAGGCCGGCTCGAGGAAGCCTACGCCGTGTCGCAGGCCACCAACACCTTCCCCGAGATCTGCGGCCGCATCTGCCCGCAGGACCGGCTCTGCGAAGGCAACTGCGTGATCGAGCAGTCGGGCCACGGCACCGTCACCATCGGCGCGGTGGAGAAATACATCACCGACACGGCCTGGGAGAACGGCTGGGTGAAACCCGCCAAGCCCTTGCACGAGCGTCCGGAATCGGTCGGCATCATCGGCGCGGGCCCCGGCGGGCTGGCGGCGGCCGACATGCTGCGCCGCCGCGGCTTCCAGGTCACCGTCTACGACCGCTACGACCGCGCGGGCGGCCTGATGATCTACGGCATCCCCGGCTTCAAGCTGGAGAAGGACGTGGTGATGCGCCGCAACAAGCTGCTGGAAGACGGCGGCGTCACCTTCGCGCTCGGCGTCGACATCGGCGTCGACCTCTCCTTCCAGGAGCTGCGCGACAAGCATGACGCCGTGCTGATCGCCACCGGCGTCTACAAGTCCCGCGATCTGGGCGGGCCGGGCGCAGGGCTGCCCGGCATTCTCAAGGCGCTCGACTTCCTCACCGCCTCCAACAAGACCGGCTTCGGCGACAGCGTGCCGGAATTCGAGTCGGGCGAACTGAACGCGAACGGCAAGCGCGTGGTGGTCATCGGCGGCGGCGACACCGCGATGGACTGCGTGCGCACCGCGGTCCGTCAGGGCGCGACCTCGGTCAAATGCCTCTACCGGCGCGACCGGGCCAACATGCCGGGATCGCAGCGCGAAGTCGCGAATGCCGAGGAGGAGGGGGTCGAATTCGTCTGGCTCGCCGCCCCCAAGGGTTTCGTGGGCGACACGACCGCGACCGGCGTGCGGGTGGCGAAGATGCGCCTCGGCGCGCCCGACGTCACCGGCCGCCAGACGCCCGAGGAGATCGAAGGCGCGGACTATACCGAACATGCCGAGATCATCATCAAGGCGCTGGGCTTCGACCCCGAGGATCTGCCCAAGCTCTGGGGCGTGGACGGGCTCGACGTGACCCGCTGGGGCACGATCAAGACCGACCATCGCACCCATCAGACCGCGCTCGACGGCGTCTACGCCGCCGGCGACATCGTGCGGGGCGCGAGCCTCGTGGTCTGGGCGATCCGCGACGGACGCGAGGCGGCGGAGGCCATCGCGGCGAGGCTTGACGCCCGCGCCTCGGTCATCGCGGCCGAATAGGCGACCCGCCGGCGCCGCCTATTAATAAGGCGCCGGGCGGAACCGGGGCGGCGGGAGACGTGATCGCCCGCGCCGCCGCCGCCGGAAGGAACAAGGCCCGAGCGGGGCCGGTCGGACAGGACGCCTGCCGCTTCCGGACCGCAAGACCGGGATGACGCCGATCGCGGCGCGAAAACCGGTGCGGCGCAAAGCGTATGACACGCGTGCACCGCGCGTATGCCAGGCGATTGCGTCGGGTATTGCGGCCGACGCGTCGCGCCGAAGAACCTTCCGGGGCCGCGCGCCATCCGCGGCGGCCCCGGCCAGATACGCCCACCGATACGCCCACCGATACGCCCCATGCGGCGCGCGCTGCGACGCCGGGCGAGACAAGCGGCCTCCCATCGAAGGAGCATGGACATGACCGACTACGACGAGAGCTGGGTCGCCCGCCACGAAGCCGAGCGCAAGCGTCTGGCCGAGACCGGCATGTTCCGCGAGGAGTTCGAGCACGCCTCCTGCGGCGTCGGCCTCGTGGTCGCCATCGACGGCAAGCCGCGGCGTTCCGTGGTCGCGGCCGGGATCTCCGCGCTGTCGGCGATCTGGCATCGCGGCGCGGTCGACGCGGACGGCAAGACCGGCGACGGCGCCGGCATCCATGTCCAGATCCCGCGGGCCTTCTTCGACGAGCAGATCCGCCGCACCGGCCATGAGCCGAAGCCGGGGCATCTCGCCGTCGGCCAGGTGTTCCTGCCCCGCTCCGATTTCTCCGCCCAGGAGGCCTGCCGCACCATCGTGGAGACGGAAGTCCTGCGCATGGGCCACTACATCTACGGCTGGCGCCATGTGCCGGTCGACATCTCGGTGCTGGGCGAAAAGGCCAACGCGACCCGGCCGGAGATCGAGCAGATCCTGATCGCCTGCAACACCGACGCCGACGTCGATACGTTCGAGCGCGAGCTCTACGTCATCCGCCGCCGGATCGAGAAGGCGGTGGCCGCGGCCCATGCCAACGGCTTCTACATCTGCTCGCTGTCGTGCCGCTCGGTGATCTACAAGGGCATGATGCTGGCCGAGGACGTGTCGGTGTTCTACCCCGACCTGCGCGACGAGCGGTTCGAGAGCGCCTTCGCGCTTTATCATCAGCGCTATTCGACCAACACCTTCCCGCAATGGTGGCTGGCCCAGCCGTTCCGGATGCTCGCCCATAACGGCGAGATCAACACCCTGAAGGGCAACGTCAACTGGATGAAGTCCCACGAGATCCGCATGGCCTCGACCTATTTCGGGGACACCGCGGAGGACATCAAGCCGATCGTGCCGTCGGGGTCGTCGGACTCGGGCGCGCTCGATGCGGTGTTCGAAGTGCTGGTCCATGCCGGGCGGTCGGCGCCGATGGCGAAGACCATGCTGGCGCCCGAAGCGTGGTCAAAGACCGCGTCGGCGATGCCGCAGACCTGGCGGGACATGTACGCCTATTCGAACTCGGTGATGGAGCCCTGGGACGGGCCGGCGGCGCTGGCGATGACCGACGGCCGCTGGGTCGTGGCCGGCGTCGACCGCAACGGGTTGCGGCCGATGCGCTACGTGGTGACCGGCGACGGGCTGGTGATCGCGGGATCCGAAGCCGGCATGGTCCCCATCGACGAGATGACGGTGGTGGAGAAGGGCGCGCTCGGGCCGGGACAGATGCTCGCCGTCGACATGGTCGGGGGCCGGCTGCTGCATGATTACGAGCTGAAGGACGAGCTGGCGAACTCGCAGCCCTACGGGCAGTGGGTCGGCACGATCACCGACCTCGAGGATGTGGTGAAGGGCGCCGACGAGCCGCGGCTCTTCGCGCGCGACGAGCTGCGCAAGCGCCAGATCGCGGCCGGCTATTCGATCGAGGAGCTGGAGACGATCCTGCACCCGATGGCGGAGGACGCGAAGGAGGCCATCGGCTCGATGGGCGACGACACGCCCTCGGCCGTGCTGTCCGAGCAGTTCCGCCCGATGAGCCACTTCTTCCGGCAGAACTTCAGCCAGGTCACCAACCCGCCCATCGACTCGTTGCGCGAACATCGGGTGATGTCGCTCAAGACCCGGTTCGGCAACCTGAAGAACGTGCTCGATCAGGACAGCTCCCAGACCGAGATCCTGACGCTGGAAAGCCCGTTCGTGTCGAACGGTCAGTTCGAGGCGATGCGCGAAGCGTTCGGGGCCTCCTTGCGCCGGATCGACTGCGTCTATCCGGTGGGCGAAGGCGCGGGCGCCCTGCGCCGTCACCTCGCCCGGGTGCGGACCGAGGCGGAAGAGGCCGTGCGCGCCGGCATCGGTCACCTGATCCTGACCGACGAGGCGGTGGACGCCGACCACGTGTCGATGCCGATGATCCTCGCCACCTCGGCGGTGCACAGCTGGCTGACCAAGAAGGGCCTGCGCACCTTCTGCTCGGTCAACGTGCGCGCCGCCGAGTGCATCGACCCGCATTACTTCGCCGTCCTGCTGGGCTGCGGGGCGACCACGGTCAACGCCTACCTGGCGCAGGACAGCATCGCCGACCGCATCGACCGCGGCCTGCTCGACGGTCCGCTGTCGTCCGCCGTGAAGCGCTTCCGCGAGGCGGTGGACCAGGGCCTGCTGAAGATCATGTCCAAGATGGGCATCTCGGTGATCTCGTCCTATCGCGGCGGGCTGAACTTCGAGGCGGTGGGGCTCTCCCGCGCCATGGTCGCGGATTACTTCCCCGGCATGACCTCGCGCATCTCCGGCATCGGGCTCTCGGGCCTGCAGAAGAAGACCGAGGGCATCCATGCCAAGGCCTTCGGCATGGCCGACGCCGTCCTGCCCATCGGCGGGCTCTACAAGCTGCGCAAGTCGGGCGAGACCCACGCCTGGGGCGCGCGCCTGATGCACATGCAGCAGCAGGCCTGCGCCACCGGCTCGTTCGAGATGTGGAAGAAGTATTCCGCCGGCATGGCCGCCCAGCCGCCGATCAACCTGCGCGATCTGCTGGACTTCAAGGCCAAGGGCAAGCCGGTGCCGATCGAGGAGGTGGAGTCCATCACCTCGATCCGCAAACGGTTCGTGACGCCGGGCATGTCGCTCGGCGCGCTCGGGCCGGAGGCGCACAAGACCCTCAACATCGCCATGAACCGCATCGGGGCCAAGTCCGACAGCGGCGAGGGCGGCGAGGATCCGGCGCATTTCGAGCCGATGCCGAACGGCGACAACGCGTCCGCCAAGATCAAGCAGGTGGCGTCCGGGCGCTTCGGCGTCACGGCGGAATACCTGAACCATTGCGAGGAGCTGGAGATCAAGGTCGCCCAGGGCGCGAAGCCCGGCGAGGGCGGGCAGCTGCCCGGCTTCAAGGTGACCGAGATGATCGCCAAGCTGCGCCATGCGACGCCCGGCGTGACGCTGATCAGCCCGCCGCCGCATCACGACATCTATTCGATCGAGGACCTCGCGCAGCTGATCTACGACCTCAAGCAGATCAACCCGCGGGCCAAGGTCTGCGTGAAGCTGGTGTCGTCGACCGGCGTCGGCACCATCGCGGCCGGCGTGGCCAAGGCCAAGGCCGACGTGATCCTGATCGCCGGGCACAATGGCGGCACCGGCGCCTCGCCGCAGACCTCGATCAAGTACGCGGGTCTGCCCTGGGAGATGGGGCTGACCGAGGCGCATCAGGTCCTCGCGCTCAACAACCTGCGCGAGCGGGTGACGCTGCGCACCGACGGCGGGCTGCGCACGGGCCGCGACATCGTCATCGCGGCGATGATGGGGGCCGAGGAATACGGCATCGGCACCGCGGCGCTGATCGCCATGGGCTGCATCATGGTGCGTCAGTGCCAGTCGAACACCTGCCCGGTGGGCGTCTGCACCCAGGACCCGCGCCTGCGCGAAAAATTCACCGGCACCGCCGAGAAGGTGGTCAACCTGATCACCTTCTATGCGCAGGAGGTGCGGGAGATCCTCGCCTCGCTCGGCGCGCGGTCGCTCGATGAGGTGATCGGGCGGGCCGACCTGCTGAGTCAGGTCAGCCGGGGCGCGGCGCATCTCGACGACCTCGACCTCAACCCGCTGCTCATCAAGATCGACGAGGGCAAGCACGCCACCTACGACCGCTCGAAGCCCCGCACCGCGGTGCCGGACACGCTGGACGCCCAGATCGTCGAGGACGCCCAGCCCTTCTTCAAGAAGCGGGAGAAGATGGAGCTGAGCTATTCGGTCCAGAACACCCAGCGGACGGTGGGGACGCGCGTGTCCTCGCATATCGTCCAGGCCTTCGGGATGCGGAACAACGGGCTGCAGGCGGGGCACCTGACGGTGAAGCTCAACGGCTCGGCCGGTCAGTCGCTGGGCGCGTTCGCGGCCCCGGGGCTGAAGATCGAGGTGTGGGGCGACGCCAACGACTATGTGGGCAAGGGTCTCTCCGGCGGCATGATCGTGGTGCGTCCGCCGCTGGGGTCGCCGCTGACCCCGCAGGACAACACCATCATCGGCAACACCGTGCTTTATGGGGCGACGGACGGGAAACTGTTCGCCTCGGGCCGGGCCGGCGAGCGGTTCTGCGTGCGCAACTCCGGCGCCTCGGTGGTGGTGGAGGGCTGCGGGTCGAACGGCTGCGAATACATGACCGGCGGCGTCGCGGTGATCCTGGGCCCGGTCGGCGACAATTTCGGCGCCGGCATGACCGGGGGCATGGCCTATGTCTACGATCCCGACAGGGCGTTCATGGCGCGGATGAACCCGGACACGCTGGTCGCCCAGGGGCTCGAGTCGGCCCATTGGGAACGGGTGCTGGAGGAGCTGATGGAGGAGCATGTCGCCTCCACCGGCAGCCCGCTGGCCGCGCGCCTGCTGCGCGACTGGGACGTGGAGCGGAACCGCTTCCTGCAGATCTGCCCGAAGGAGATGCTGAACCGCATCCCGCATCCGCTGTCGGACAAGGTGGAGGCCGTCTCCGCCTGACGCGCCGCGCGCCTCGGGGCGATCGACATGAAAGCCACCGTCGAAAGGCGGTGGCTTTTTTCATGGGGCGCGGACGATTTTCGGAATTCGGGAACGCCCTGCGAAAATCCCCGGCTCCGGCTGCGGCGGCGGTCGCGGCGGATGAGCCGAGCGCGCGCGGCCCCCGGCGAAGGGGGCCGCACGGGCAGGCTTGCGTCGGACGGGGGGGGCGCTAGGCTCCGCCCATGGCCTTCCGCAAACGCTCCGCCTCCGCCAAACGCCCCCGCCGCGGGCCGGTGCGCCGCCTCCTGCGCGGCGCGGTGCAGGCGGCGGCGGTGGCGCTGGGGCTCGCGGCGCTCTGGGTCGCGCTCTACCGCGTGGTCCCGCCCCCGACCACGGTGCTGATGGAGACGGAGCGCGCCCGGCTGGGCGAGATCCGCCGCGGCGATCTGGATTTCGACGCCCTGCCCGATCTGGTGCGCCTCGCCTTCCCCGCGGCCGAGGACGCACGGTTCTGCGGGCATTTCGGCTTCGACGCGCAGGCGATCCGCGCGGCCTTCGAGGCCAACGCCGACGGCGAGCGCCTGCGCGGCGGCTCGACCCTCACCCAGCAGGTGGCGAAGAACGCCTTTCTGTGGCCGGGCCGCACCTGGATCCGCAAGGGGCTGGAGACCGGCTTCGCCCTGCTGGTCGAGGGGATGTGGCCCAAGGCCCGGGTGCTGGAGATCTATCTCGAGGTGGCCGAGATGGGCGAGGGCGTGTTCGGCCTCGAAGCCGCCGCCCAGGCGCATTTCGGGGTGAGCGCGCCGGAGCTGACGGCCCGCCAGGCGGCGCTGATCGCGGCCGCGCTGCCCGACCCCAAGGCCCGGAACCCGGCGCGGCCTTCGGGATTCCTGTCGCGCCGCGCCGCCCGGATCGTGCAGGGGGCCGAGACCCTGCGCGCCAACGGCGACGGCGCCTGCGTGCTGAACGGCTGAAGCCCCCCGCGTCTCCCCGCCCCGGTTGCATCGGCGCGCGCGAAAGCGGAGTGTCGCGCGCATCCCGACATCCCTCCCCTTCCGGAAGCTCCCGACCCGCCCATGCGCCGACTGCATCACATCGTCCTCTCGCCCTACGCCCGCAAAGTCCGTCTCGCGCTCGCTGAAAAGCGGGTGGAGGTGGAGCTGGTCGAAGAGACCCCCTGGACGCGGGAGATGACCTTCCTGCGGCTGAACCCCGCCGCCACCGTGCCGGTCTTCGTCGACGACCCGGCGCATGGTCAGGCGGTGATCGCGGACAGCGCGGCGATCTGCGAATATCTGGAGGAGACGCGGCCGGAACCGCCCTTGCTGGCGGGATCGGCCCGGCAGCGGGCCGAGATCCGGCGTCTGGTGGCCTGGTTCGACGACAAGATGATGCGCGAGGTCACCGCCAACCTGGTCGAGGAGCGGGTGATGAAGAAGGTCCGCGGCGGCGGGCATCCGGATTCGGGGCGGATCCGGGCGGGTGCGCGCAATCTGGTGACGCATCTGGAATATATCGGCTGGCTGGCCGATCA
>NZ_JBSRTQ010000087.1:0-19436 GCF_055129145.1 Albimonas sp.
ACGCTCGACTTCTACTCGACCTTCTACAACTTCACCCACCCCACCGCGGCGGCGCTGGCGGCGAAGCTCGCGTCGCTCGCGCCCGGGTCGCTGAACAAGGTGCATTTCGGCAATTCAGGCTCGGTTGCCAACGACTCCGCGGTGCGCATCCTGCATCACTATTACAACCGCCTCGGCCAGCCGAAGAAGAAGCAGATCCTCAGCCGGCACGGCGCCTATCACGGCTCCACCCACCTCACCATCGCCATGACCACGCCGGGCTATTCGGAGGGCTGGGACAAGGCCGAGGGGCTGGTCCACCACCTGCGCTGCCCCCATCACTGGCGCGAAGGCGCGGGGATGACCGAGGCCGAGTTCCTCGACCTGCTGATCGACGAGGCCCGCGCCAAGATCGAGGCGATCGGGGCCGAGCACATCGCCTGCTTCGTGGCCGAGCCGATCATGGGCGCCGGCGGGGTCATCGTCCCGCCCGCGGGCTATCACGCCCGGATGGGCGCGCTCTGCCGCGACTACGAGATCAAGTATATTTCGGACGAGGTGGTCACCGCCTTCGGGCGCCTCGGGCATTTCTTCGCCTCGAAGGACGTGTTCGGCGTGCAGCCCGACATCATCACCGTCGCCAAGGGGCTGACCTCCGGCTACCAGCCGCTGTCGGCCACGATCCTGTCGGACGAGATCCATGAGGTGATCTCCGACAAGGGCGGCGCGTTCCTGCAGGGCATGACCTATGCGGGCCACCCCGCCGGCGCGGCGGCGGCGCTGGCGAATATCGCGCTGATGGAGCGGGACCGGATCCCCGAGACGGTCCGCACCACCGGCAAGCTCTTCGAGACCGCCCTGCGCGGGCTCGAGGACCTGACGCTGGTCGGAGAGGTGCGCGGCAGCCATTTCATGATGGGCATCGAGTTCGTGCGCGACAAGGCGGCCCGCACCCCGTTCGAGCCTTCGGAGATGGTCGGCCAGAAGGTGGCGCGCGCGGCCCAGAAGCGCGGGCTGATCGCGCGGCCGCTCGGCAACATCCTGATCCTGTCGCCGACGCTGGTGATGGACGCGGCGATGATCGACCGCACCGCAGCCATCCTGCGCGACAGCATTTCGGAAGTGCAGCAGGGTCTTTGAACGACGGCCGGCGGCGCAGGCGGCGCGGGACATGACGACGGAAAAGACCGAGGTGCCGGCGGTCGGCGGCGGCTTGGCCAGGACCGCGATGAGCGAGCATCTGGGCCGCGCCGGCGTAGCGCATCTGGAGCCGGGGCGGATCGCGGAGCGCTGACGCTCCGGCCGCTGGGGTTCGCTCGTGGCGAACGGCCCCGCCTTTCAGCGGCCGCTGATCCCCGAGACGCCCGGACTGCGCCAACTTCATTCCGCGGCCTGAAATACCCCGATCCGTTGCCGGGGTGGCGGCGCCGGCGGTGAGCGCCGCCACCCCGGAAGGCCTCATGACCCATGCCCGCATCCGCAAGCTCAACACCTGCGTCACCTGATCCCGGGCAGAAGCTCGACAACAACCGCGCCCCGACCAAGGCGGTCGCGGTCTTCGGCGGCGCCTGCCCGCCGCGGCTGACGTCGTCGAGAAAAATCAACGCATTCACCATACCGAAACTCCTGGATCGTATCGATCAGACCAGAAATTCGCAGGGATGGAATCGAGGACCCCCGCATGACTCCGACGATCCCGATCAACGCCGTGCAAAGCCTGGCGAAGGAATTCGTGGGGTTCGTCGTCGTCGACGAAGACCTCAAGTTGCTGGAATGCAACGACGTCGCGCATGAGATCTTTCGCATCCCTCCCCCGGACCGCGAGGTCCATCTCGGCGAGATCATCTCCTTCGACGGCGCGAAGCTGGCCGAGGAGCTGTGCGCCGAGGCGCTTGCCGACGACTCGCCCCGAGTGTCCGGCCGCGTCATCTCCCCGATGGGCGACGTGCCGTTCCGCGGCATCCTCGTCGCGGCGGCCGAAGAGGACGCCGCGGGGCGGGTGATGCTGGTTCTGGTGGAGGATCCGACCCGCGGGACGGCGATCGTCGAGGCCCAGGCGCGCTCCGCCCTGATGGGCGCGGCGTTCCTGATCGCGGAATGCACCGAAGACGGCATGATCCTGAGCGTGAACGACCGGTTCGCGTCGACCTTCGGTCGGGGCGCGGGCGACTTCTCCGGCGAAATGCACGCCGATCTTCTCTACGACGCCGCGACTCATGCGGAGGCGCTGAGCGCGTTCTGGGCCGCCGCCGCCGCCGGCGAGGTCGCCGAGGCCAGGCTCCCCCATACGGGCCCCGACGGCGGGCCGATATGGCTGGTGCTGCGCGCGCTCGGCGCCAAGGGGCCGGGCGGCGAGGTGATCGGCGTCACGCTCTGCGCGCTCGACATGTCGCGGTCCCGGGACAGTTCGCGGCTCGCCGACGCGCTGCTGGACGCGATCGGCCGGCACGAGGGCGTGGTGCGGCTGGGCCTGGACCGCACGATCCGCAGCACCGACCGGATGTCCGCCGAGATCCTCGGCGTCGAGCAGACCACGCTCGAAGGCGTCGACTTCGCCGAAATCCTGGAAGGCGCGGGCGCGCGCGCGCCCGCCTTCAAGACGCTGTGGGAGAGACTGTCCAAAGGCTCGCACGAATCGATCGAGCTGAACCTCAAGCGCCCCGACGGGCGTCGCGTCATCGCCCGCTGCCGACATCACCCGCTCAGCGACGAGGCCGGTCGCCTGAACGAGATCTTCGTCTTCATCAAGGACGAGACGGAGACGCATCGCCACACGCGGGAGCTGCAGTCGAGAGCCTCGGCCGTCGACAGCGTGCAGGCGGTGGTCGAGTTCGACATCAGCGGCCGGATCCTGTCCATCAACCGCAATTTCACCCGGCTGATGGGCTACGAACCGGACGAGGTCGTCGGCAAGCACCACCGCATGTTCTGCGATCCAGCCTATGTCGCCTCGCCCCAATACGCCGAGCTCTGGGAGGAGCTGTCCCGTGGGGCGCTCAAGGAAAGCGAGATCCGGCGCCTCGGCAAACAGGGCCAGCAGATCTTTCTGCGCGCGGTCTACGTGCCGATCCTCGACGACGACGACCGGCCGATCAAGGTGGTGAAATTCGCCTACGACATCACCGCGAGCAAGCGGCGCGCGGCCGAGGACCAGGGCCTGGTCGCCGCCGTCGACCGCTCGAGCGTGATGATCGAATACGATCTGGGCGGACGCATCATCAGCGTCAACAAGCGCTTCGTGGAGACGTTCGACCTGCGCCCCGAGGAGATCGTGGGCAAGCCGCATCGCACGCTGTGCGACGCCGACGAGGTGCGCGGCGGCGACTACAAGGATCTGTGGGAGCGGCTGGGCTCCGGGCATTACATCGGCGGGGAATTCAAGCGCCTGGGCCAGCGGGAGCGGGAGATCTGGCTCGAGGGCGCCTACAACCCGATCCTGGGTCCCGGCGGCGAGCCGGTGAAGGTGGTTTTCATCGGGTCCGACGTGACCGCCACCAAGCTGCGCGCGGCGGAATATTCCAGCCGGGTGGCGGCGGTGGACCGGGGCCTTGCGGTGATCGAGTTCGACCTCGACGGCAAGATTCTGGATGCCAATGACAATTTCCAGAAGGCGATGGGCTACAGCCTGCGCGAGATGCAGGGCGGCCACCACTCGATGCTCTGCGACTCGGACTACATCCGTTCGGAGGAGTACCGCGATTTCTGGCTGCGGCTGGGCAAGGGGGAGTTCCGCGCCGGCCGCTTCCACCGGGTCGGGAAATATGATCGCGACGTCTATATCCAGGCCGTCTACAGCCCGATCCTGAATCTGCGGGGCGAGGTGGATCGCGTGATCAAATACGCCTACGACGTCACCTCGCATGTCCACCTGCAGAACGAGATCTCGCGAAAGTCGGAAGCGATGTCGGGCGCGGTGGAAGAGCTGGCCCGCGCCATCGAAGCCATCACCCATGCCAGCCGCTCGGCGACCGATCTCGCGGGCCAGACGCAGGAGAATGCGCAGGAAGGCGCCGGCGCCCTGAACAGCGCCATCGAGAGCATCGACCTGATCCAGCGCGGGTCGACCGAAATGGCCGACATCGTCCGCGTGATCGGCGAGATCGCCGGGCAGACCAACCTGCTGGCCTTCAACGCCGCGATCGAGGCCGCGCGCGCCGGCGAACATGGCGTCGGCTTCTCGGTCGTCGCCGACGAGGTGCGCAAGCTCGCGGAGCGCAGCTCGGAGGCGGCGCGCGAGATCACCAAGCTGATCGAGGTCACGGTCGGCCGGGTCAACCAGGGCACGGATCGCTCCCAGCATGCGAAGAAGGCTTTCGAGCGGATCGTGTCCTCGGTGTCCAAGACCGGCGACTCGATCCACGCCATCGCGGAGAATGCTACGCTCCAGCAATCGCTGTCCGGAAACGTCGTGAAGCTGATCAGGGCCCTGGGCGCCGATGTCCAGCAGTGATCCCCTGACGTCGTCGAGCCGCGCCGTCGCGCCTGCGGCGGCGGTCCGTGGATGGCTGCGGGACGACGCATCCGCCGAAGGCGGGAGCGGCGAAAGCGGGCCTGACGACGGCGATATGCCCGGCGGCCGCGCCCCCGGAGACGAGGACGCGCGGAATGCGGGCGGCGGAGGCCGCGCCCTGATTCCGGCGCCGCGCGCGCTGCCGGCGCCTCCCGGTTTCGCCGCGTCCGACGGCGGCGACGATCGGCCCGGCGACGCCGCCGCCTTCGCCGCCGACCTGGCGGCGCCGTCCGGATCCGGATCGTCGGCCACGCCGCAAGGCGTCGACGCCGATCCCGACCCCGCCGACACGGACCATGCCGTTCCCGAACCCGCCGACGCCGCGGCGTCCGGGACGGCCTCCCCCGGCGGAGAGGGCGCGCCATCGCGACGCGATCAGGACTCCGAACTGTTCGGTCTGGTGGAAAGCTCGGGCGCCCTGCTCGGCCTGCCGGTCGCCTGCGTGCGCGAAGTGACGTCGGTGCGCAAGCTCTCGCCCATGCCGGGCTCCGCCCCGGGCCTGCGCGGGGCCCTGGACCTGCGCGGCGACATCATCCCGGTGCTGGCCCTCGACGCCCTGCTCGGCCTGCCGCCCTCGACCGAGGCGGCCGGCGTCATCGTGATCGTGCGCCATGAACGGTGGCTGGTCGGCCTGATGGCCGACAACATCCATGGCATGAAGCGCGCCGCTGCCGATGAGGCGCCCGCCCTCGCCGGCGCCCCCCAGGGCCTCGCCGATCGCGCCTTCCTCGTGGATGGCCGCTCGGCGACGGTGCTCAACCCCGCCGCGCTTCTGGCGCTGCCCGGCCTGCCGCGCGTGGCGGAGCGCGCCCGACGACGCGAAACCGGGTTCCGGCATGGCGTCTCGGACGCCCTGCTGACCTTCCGGCGCGACGGCGTCCGCCTGGCGATAGAGGCGCTGCGCGTCGAAGCCGCGGTGCCGCGGTCGGAGGTGGTGACCAGCGCGCTCACCTGCGGCTGGTGTTTCGGTCACATCGTTCACCACGGACGACGCGTCCCGGTGCTGGACACGCTGGCATTGCTGGGCATCGGCGAGGACATGCCGCCGCCGTCGCGGACCGAGGCGCTTGTGCTGCGGCTGGGCGACGACCTGCTGGCGGCGCTGGCCATCGACGCCGTCTGCGACATTCGCCGCGTCGCCCCGGAGGAGCTGGCGCCGCTGCCGCGACTGGCCGGCGGCGGCTTCTTCGCGGCGCTGCTTCCCGAAACCGACGCCGAGACGCTGGTGATCGACCTCGACGCGCTCGCCTCCGACCCGGCCGTGCGCGCGGTCGCCCGCGGCGCGGGCACCGATACGGAACGCGACCCGTCGAGCCTGGCAAACGGCGATGCCCGGCGCGGGTCCGGCAGCGCCGATCCCCGCCCCTATCTTCTGTTCCGCGCCGGCGCCGACTACGCCGTGCCGCTCGAAATGGTCTCGGAGATCATCCCGTTCCCGGTGCGCACCGCGCGACTGCCGACCCGCGCCCTCGGGCTGCTGGGGGGCTTCGCGCATCGCGGGTTCACGGTGCCGCTGTTCGATCTCTCCACCTTGCTGGGCGGCGGCGGCGAGGACCATGCCGCCTTCGTGCTGCTGGTCGGCGAGGGGCGCGCGCAGCAGGGCTATGCGATCGAGAGCCTGTCTTCGGTCGAGCCGGGCAACTGGCGCGTGGACACCCGCGCCGACATCGTCGGCGACGCGCGCAACATGGTGCTGGTCGGGGCGGGTCGGGCGGCCCGGCTGATGACCGGCATCGACCTCGCCGCCTTCGCGGTTCCGGACGAGGTCCAACCCATCTGTTCGCGTGCTCACGAGGCGCGTTGACGATCGTCGCGTCGCGACGCGGACGTCCCGCGCCGGCGCCGGCGCCAAACCGCCCCGAAGGGGCGTTCAAGCAAGGAGACATACATGGCCATCGAGAAAAGCCTCGCGTCGACCAGCCTCGCAGAGGTGGTCGACCGCATTCTGGACAAAGGCGTCGTCGTCGACGCGTTCGTGCGCGTGTCGCTCGTCGGCATCGAGCTGCTCGCCATCGAGGTGCGCGTGATCGTCGCCTCGGTCGAGACCTGGCTCAAATACGCCGAGGCGATCGGCCTTACGGCCGAGCCGCAGGCCGCCTGAGGCCTGACGACGCGCCGGCGGCCCGCCCGCCGGCGCGTCGCTCCCCGCGACCGCCTCTGTCGCCTGCGCATCGCCTGCGCCGAGACCTGTTCGAAGAGCGGAGCAGCCCATGAGCGAACTCACAACGTCCGGCCCCGCCGGTTTCCGCGCCCAGGCGCGACGCGTGCGCGACGAAGCGCGGGCCAAGGTGGCGGCCCTGCGTGCCGAAAGACTGCGTCGGCGCGGCATCACGCCTGACGGGTCCGCAGCGTCAGCCGGCGCCGGAGACCGAGGCATCGATCCGGCATCCGTCGCACCGGGCACGCCCGAGCCTGCGCCGTCGCTTGAGCCGATGCCTGCACCTTGGGATGACGGGGGGCCGCAAGTCGCGTCGCCGGTCATGCCGCCCGATGCGCCTGCCCGCCCCGCGACCGAGTTTCCGCGCGTGGGTTCTCGGGGCGGGACCGCCATGAGACGTGGCCTTGCGCGGCGAAGCGCCGCGAAAACCGCGGACCTGACGGATGCGATCGGCACGCACCCCGAACGCGCGCCCACGCGGGAGGGCGGGAGCGCGGGCGATATGCCGGCGGCTTCGCAAATCGCCGTCGCTCAGGCGACGCTTTCGCCGCAAGCCGTTTCTGGGGCGACGCCTGCAGCCGCCGCCGACAAGCCGCTGCGCCGGACGACGCGGCCGAGCCCAGAGCCCGGGCCGGACGACGGCGGCCTCATCGTGTCGGCCCGCGCCGCGAGCATGATGGCGGCGGCCTCCGCGCGTCGTGAGGCCGACCACGCGACCGCGCCCACGATTTCTCCCGGCCCGGTCGCGCCCCCCAGCCAGATCGTCGCCGCGCCCGCCGCAGGCGAGTCGCCTGCGCCACCTGCAACAGCGTCGAAGCGGAAGCGGCGCCCTCGCGCTGATCTCCGACCGGCAGACGCGGAAGAGGCCGAGCCGGCGTCCGCGGATGCCGGAGCCCCGCCCGAACCAGGCGCTGCATCGCCCCTCGAGTCGCCGCCCGGCGATCTGGACCGGCTGCCGGGCGCCGGTCCGGGCCTGGTTTGGATGCTGCGCCGGAACGGGGTGGACTCGCTTGGCGCGCTCGCGTCCGCCGACGCGGACGAGCTGCGCAGCCGCCTCGGGCTGGTGGGCGAGTTGCTGGATCTCGACGCCTGGATCCGTGTCGCGCGCTCGCATCGCGCCTGACCGCCCGCGGTTCGAAACGAAGGCCCGGCGCCCTGTCGCCGGGCGCTTGCGCATGTCCGGCGCCGCGCCAGCCTCTCGCCGGCCGTTGTCTCGGAATCTTCGGAATTCATCGGCGGCGCGCCGGGTCGGTCAACCACATCTTAACCCTGCGGCCCGATTTAGAGGCCTGCGATTTGTCGCCGAGAGCGCCTGCCGCCCTTGGTGGGATCATGATCCGGGATACAGGACGGAAGGAGCATGTCGAGGATGAACGACATCGGGTTTCTCAGAAAGTCCGACGAACGATACGAGTTCCACTATCCCGAGCTCGGTCTCATCGTTCGCGGCAGTTATGCCGAATGGGTGTTGGAGGCGGCGGGCGAAATCATCGCCCGGTCCGAAAGACTCCGCGCCGAAGGCCATATCGACGAACTCGAGACGCTCGCCGAATTCGGGGAGGCGGACGAGATCTCGGTCGAATCCGCCAAGTTCGATGCGAACGCGCGCTTCGAATCCATGCCTCAATGCGTGGTCTGCATGGGCACCATGGACTACCAGTGGATCTCGAAAGACGGGCGCGGCGGGGACGAGGATCACCTCGCCCTGCGCCGGATTCACGACACCTCCCGGACCCGACACGACACGTTCCTCAAGAACGTGGATGGCGTCGACACCTCTTCCACCTGACACGGCGCGCGTCGTCACGAGGATCGCAAAACATGGAAATCATCCCTTTCGGCAGCCAGGACATCGACAACATCCTGAGCCGCGAACCGCAGCGCGCCGAATATCTGCCTTTCGGCGCCGTGCTCCTGGATCGCACCGCGAAGATCATCAAGTACAACAAGGCCGAAGGCTTGATCGTCGGACGCGATCCTTCGGCCGTGATCGGAAAGAATTTCTTCAACGACATCGCACCCTGCGCCAAAGGAAAGCGCTTCCATGGCGAGTTCCTGAAGTTCCACAAAAGCGGCTCTGCGAACACGATGTTCGACTACGAGTTCGCCTACAAGGGCGCCAACGTGAAGGTGCGTATCCACCTGAAATCGCAGCCGGACGGCCAGAGCTGCTGGCTGTTCGTCAAGCGGCTCTGACCGGTGCGAGAACCATGGCAGCGTCCGACGTCCGCGAAGCCGAACGAGGGGCCGTGGCCGTCACGGCGGCCGCGCGAGCGCTGTTCCGCCAGGTGACGGAGCGCCGTCGGGCGGCGGCCGCGACGACGCCGCCAACCGGCGGCGAGACGGAAGCGGCGCCGACCGAGGACCGCGATGCGCAGGACTTCGGCTGGCTGCCGATGGTCGCCACGCGCCTTCGGCGCGACGGCGCCCGTCCGCTTCGCTTCCTGGGGGCGCCGCTGCTCGAACGCACGGCGCAGGGGACGCGCAGCGGCATGCGCTTCACGCTCGCGCTGCACCTGGTGGACGACGGGCGGGTCGCGGCCGCCGTATCCATGGTCCCGGCCACGGGGATCGAGGCGGGCGCGGTGCACAGGGCCGAACTGCTCGACGCGCCCGACGCCTTTCGCGCGCTGCTCGAGCGTTTCGAACCCGAGCGCGCGCTCCCCGACCCGGCTCTGGCCGGCACGGAACACGCGGAACGGATCGACGGGTCCCGGCGAGCGATCCGGGCCGACTATGAAGCGCTGATCGCCTCGCTGCATCGCGTGGCGCCGGAAGATGATCGAAGGGATGGACAGTGATGACCCAGATGACCTCGTTCTCGCCCCCCCACATGGCGAACGCTCCGATGCCCGTCATGGGCGGCGATCCCGGCGCCGCCGCAGACTCGCGCGTCAGACTGAAACGGATGGGCCAGCGGCCGCTGGAGTTCAGCGGCGAAGAGCTCTGCTTCGCCATGAGCTTCGTGCCCGGCGCGCCCTTCTGGTTCGAGGTCAACGTCTGGCGGCGCTTCGACGGCGGCTTCGTCTCGGCGGTGAAGCTGTTCTATCGCGACGCGGACCGGATCGACATCTGCCGCGCCTGGACCTCCTCCACATTCGAGGAGGTGCTCGACGCGCTCGAGGGCTTCGACGCCGTCCGCGATCTCGAAGCGGATGCGGATCTGTCCGCGGACATGACGCTGGTCGAACTGACCGCCTCCGCGATGTCGCTGCGCGCCTGGGCCGCCGAGGCGCGTCGCCAGTACGCCGCGCTGGTGGGCGAGCTCCTGGATGAGCTGGAGCATGGCTGAAGGGCTGGTCGACACGCTGGTGCGTTCCGGCGCCTTGGCGCGCCTGACCGTCTCTCTGGTCGCCGAGGAACTCGGACGGCAGCGCGGCGCCCCGGTGCCGGCGGCGGAGCGACGGGCATGGAGCGAAAGCACGCGCCTGGATGAGGACGGCCTGGGCGCCGACAGCCTCGCGCGGCTGAACCTCGCCGCGCGGCTGAACCGGTTCTATCGGCTGCACGAAAGCGGGATCGAGGACTATCTGCTGATCGCGCCCACCCTGGGCGAATGGACCGAACTCGCCGCCGAGGGACTGCGCCGCGGCGCTGGCCGCCTCACGTTCGACACCTCCGGCAGCACCGGCGCGCCGAAGTCGGTCTCCCACGCTCTGGCGGACCTCGCGGCCGAGGCCGAGAGTCACGCGGTCTTTCTCGGCGCCACGACGCGTATCGTCTCGCTGGTCCCGCCTAACCACATTTACGGCTTTCTGTTCGCGTCTCTGGGACCCGCTCTTCACGGGCGGCCGATCCTCGACCTGGTCGGGGTCGCGCCCGGCGCGGCGGCGGCCGCGCTGGCGCCCGGCGACGCGGTGATCGCGACGCCCTTTCTGTGGGACATCCTGCTGCGCGCCGGCGCGCCGCTGACGGCGACGATGGCGGTGTCGTCGACCGCGCCGACCCCGGCGGCGTTATGGCCGGCGCTGGCCGAAGCGGGAACGCCGCGGCTGGTGGAAGTGCACGGCTCCACCGAAACAGCAGGTCTGGGCTGGCGCGACGGCCCCGACCAGGCCTTCGCGCCCCTGCCCCATGTCGAGCGTCGCGGCGACCAGTTGTTTCGCCGACGCGATGGCGGCGAACTCGCCCCGCCCGATCGCCTGGCCTGGGAGACGACGGGCTATCGCCCCGCCGGGCGCCTGGACGGCGCGGTTCAGGTGGGGGGCGTGAACGTGCATCCCGAGCAGGTTCGCGCCTTTCTTCTGGCCCAGCCCGGCGTGCGCGACTGCGCCGTCCGGCTGGATGGGGCGGGCGCGCAGGCGCGCCTCAAGGCCTTCGTGGTCTGCGAGCTCGGCGCGACGGCGGAACCGTCGCTGCGCGCGGCGGCGGCGCGGGGCCTGTCGGCGCCCGAGCGCCCCCAAACCTTCGCCTTCGGCGACGCCCTGCCGCTCAGCGCGATCGGAAAGGCCGCCGACTGGCACGACGCGCACGCGTCTGGCGGGAAATTAACCGAGAGGTAACCTTGCTGCCCTAGGTCTTGGCTCCCGAGCCACGGAGGAGAGGCGATCTTGAAAGGTCACCGCAACGCCGGACACAGCGAGGCCGCTCGCGAGAACGCGGCGCCTCCCATGCCCCCCGAACCCGGCGTCGCAGCTGCGCCGGCCCGTTTCGTCGATCTGCTCGGCGCCATGCTGGACGAAGAGGCCTCGCGCGAGGCCGGCGCCATGGTGCTGCGGCCGCGCGCCGACACGTTCATGGATACGGAAATTCAATCGATCATGTCGCGGGCGGCGACCTATCTCGACGTCGGCGCCCCGATCCACTTCCGCGGCCCCGCCGGCGCCGGCAAGACCACCCTCGCCTTCGAGGCCGCGGCGCGTCTCGGCCGGCCGGTGGAGCTGATCTCGGGCGACGCCGGGTTGAACTCCGCCGACCTTCTGGGGCGGGACGTCGGCTGGAACGTCGACCATGTGCGCGACCGCTACATTCACAGCGTCACACGCACCCGGTCGGAAACGCGCATGGCCTGGGCGGACGGGACGCTGTCGCGCGCGGTCGAGCTCGGCCGCACCCTGATCTACGATGAATTCACCCGAGCCCCGCCGGCGGCCAACAACGCCCTGCTGATGGCGCTGGAAGAGCGGATGATCGCCTTGACCACGCCGTCGCGGCCGAACCGGATCATCCGCGCCCATCCCGATTTCCGCGTGATCCTCACTTCGAATCCCGACGACTACGCGGGGGTGATCGGGGCGCCCGACGCGCTTTACGACCGCATGGTGACCTTCGACCTGACCTGGTGCGCGCCGGAGACCGAGGCCGGCATCGTCGCGCGCCGCACCGGCCTTTCGGCCGAGGACGCCATCGCCGTGGTGCGCCTGGTGCGTGAGATGCGGGAACGCGCGCTGGGCGCGGCGCCGCCGTCGATGCGCGCGGCGCTGCTGATCGGACGCATCGCCGCGCGTATCGGCGCGCGCCCGGTCGGAGGCGACGCGCGCTTCGCGCAGATCTGTCTGGACGTCCTTGAGACCCGCGCGCCGCGCGGCGCGAAGCCGGACCAGCGCGCCGCCTATCTGGACGCCCTCGACGCCGCCATCGCGCGCACCTGCGCGTCGGGCGCCGGCGTCGCGGCCCCGATCGCCGCCGCGCGCGAGGGGCCTTCGTTCGACATTGAATCAGCGGCGGCGCTCCGTCCGATCGCCGCCGCCCCCGTCTTCGCCAATCGGGAGACCGCCGCATGAAGCCCCCCCCGCCGATGCCCCGGGCGCGCGCCGCGAGCGTCTCGCGCCGCAATCCCCGGTCGCGGACCGAGGCCGCCATCGCGCTGGTCCGCGCCGAATTCGAGCGCGAGCGGTTCCAACGCGAAATATCGATGCTCGACCACCGCTCGGCGCGTGCGCGGGCCGGTCGACGCGACGCGGCGATGACCAGCGGCGTCCTGCGCGCTTTCCTGGCCGACCGCTCCGATACGCCCGCCCGGCCGGACACGCCCCTTGGGAAGCGTCGATGACCGCCCGCGCCGACGCGCCGGCCCGTCGCGCCTCGGCGAAGGACGAGGCGACCGCGGACGCTCGGATCGTCGCGCCGCCGCCCATGCCCCTGCCGGATCCGGAGTCCGCACCAAAGCCCATCGGCTTCCGCCGCGCGATGCAGATCGCGCGCGACTCGACGTCCCTGTTCACCGAGCTTCGCGTCGACGCCATCGTTTCCTGCGAGCGCGCGCCCGAGGGATGGCGCGTGGTGGTGGACGTGGTCGAGGCGGCGGCCCGGCTGGGCGACAACGATCTGCTCTCAAGCTTCGAGGTGATCCTCGACCCCGAGGGCGAGTGCGAACGATTCAACAGGATCGACCGCTATCACCGTTCGGACGCCGCGCGATGAGCGTCGATATTCGCAGCTCCACCGGAGGGGACGGCCTCGCCGACGTGCTCGAGCGGGTGCTGGATCGGGGCATCGTCATCGCGGGAGACGTCACCATCAGCCTGGTGGGGATCGAGCTGCTCACCATCAAGCTCCGTTTGCTGATCGCTTCGGTCGACAAGGCGCGCGAGATCGGAATCGACTGGTGGACCACCGACCCGATGCTGTCCTCCGACGCCCATGCGCTGGCGCGGGAGAACGCGGAACTGCGCGCCCGCCTCGACGCTTTGGATGCGCGGCTGGCGCAGGTCGCAGGCTGACGGAGACGAATGAATGGCCAGGACACCTGGACGGGGCGGCGGGCGGCGCGGCGGGGACGGCGGATTTCGCCGCGGCGAGGATGAAGCCGGGGATCACGGCGCGCCCCGGAATGGCGAGGCGTTCAAGGAAATCGACGCCCGCCTCGGCGCGCTGCTGGGCCCGCTGGGCGACGTGCTGGGTCGGCTTGTCGACGCGGCCGAGGAGGCGCGCGGACGCGGCGTACGGGGCGATGGCGGCCCGGGCGCGGGGCGCGATTCGGGCTCCGGTCCCAGGCGCGGCGCAGGATCCGGCGGCGCTCCCGACCCGGACGACGACCCAGGCGACGGGACCGGGCCGGACGAAGCCTTCGATCGGGGTGCGCTGCGGGCCTCCGCCGGGTTCCGCGTGCGCATGGGCGGGCAGGAGTTCGGCCATGACCTCCCCATCACCGGCACGGAACGCCCCGGCCGATCCCGAGAAGGCGGGGCGGCGCGCGCCGCGGGGTCTTCGACCCGGTTCCCGAGCCCGCCGGCCGGGCCGCCCCCGCCGCGCACGCCCGCCCATGAATGCTGGACCGAAAACGGCGTCTGGACCCTGACCGCCGAAGTGCCGGGCGCGGCAGCGGACGACCTGACCCTGCATCTGGAGGGCGCGACCCTGGTGGCGGTGATCGCCGGCCCCCGTCCCTGGCGGATCGAGACGCCGGCCCCGGTCGCCGATCTCGGCGCGATCGAGGCGCGACTGGTTCACGGCATCCTCGAGCTGACTGCGCAGGCGCCGGGATGAGCCTCGCGCCCCTTCGCCCCGACCTCGCCGAGCCGCTCTGGCTCTACGGCATCCGCCGCGCCGGCGACCGCGCCGATTTCGACGCGCCGCCCCTGCCCGGCGGCGGTCCCATGGGCCTGATTTCGGTCGGCGGGATCGATCTGCTGGCCGGCGTCGCCCCGTCGGCCGAGGTGCGCCGCACCCGACGCAACATGCTCGCCCACGCCCGCGCGCTGGAGCTGGCGGCCGCGGCCGCGCCGGTTCTGCCGATGCGCTTCGGCGTGATCGCCTCCGCCGCCGCCGCCGCCGCCGCCGCCGCGCCCCGCGAGCCGGAGCTGCTCGCCCGGCTCGATGAACTGACCGGGCTGGCCGAATTCGGCCTGCGCGTCGCCTGGTCCGAGGCGGAGGCGTTCGCCGCGCTCGCCGCCGCCCGCCCCGACCTTGTCGCGGAACGCCGCCGGCTGGAGTCGCGCGGCGGCGCGGCGCGCGAGGCGATGATCGACCTCGGCCGCCGGGTCTCCGACGCGATCTCCGACCGCCGCCAGGCCGCGCAGAAGGCGCTGTTGCGCGCGCTGACGCCGCAGGTCGGCGACCACCGCCTGCGGGCGCCCGAATCCGAATGCGAGGTGCTGCGCATGGAGATCCTGATCCCGCGCGCAGCGGAGGACGCGATGCTCGAGGCGGTGCGCGAGGCGGCGGCGGGACTGAGCTTCGCCGCCGGCGCGCCCACGATCCGCTGGGTCGGCCCTTCGGCGCCCTTCAACTTCGTGGACATCGCGCTCGATCCAGCGCCGGTCATGTGAGGGCGCGCCATGGGATTGCTTCGCGGACTGCTCCTCCTGCCGGTCGCCGGTCCCCTGCGGGGCACGTTCTGGCTGGCCGACCGCATCCGCGACGCGGCGCTGGCCGAGCACCACGACCCCGCCGCGATCAAGGCGGCGCTCGTGGAGCTCGAGCAGCGGCTCGACGCCGGGGAGATCGACGAGGAGACCTACGAGACCGCCGAGGCCGAGCTGCTGGACCGGCTGGAGGCGGCGATGCGCGAGGAAGCCCGCCCATGACGGACCGCCGCCCGCCAACGGCGCCGGCCGGCCCGGACCCGGACGCTCCCCGCGCGACGGAGCCGGACCGCGCCGCGCCGCAGCGCCCGGCCGCGACAGGGTCGTGGTCGCCCGACGCAGACCCAAGCCTCGCCGGCGAGCTGCCGCGGCGCGCCGAAACCGGGAATGTCGAGCCGCCGGCTCCGGCCGTTGCGAGCCCTGCATCGCCGCATCAGACGCAGACGGCGCCCCCGCCGGGCGGAGCGGGAGAGGTGGGCGTCGGCCCGCCCGCGAACCAAGGCGCGCTCGCCGGTCCGCCCCTCGCCGCGACACGGGGTGCGGGTCCGATCACGCTCGACGTCGCGCCGACGGCGCCGCGTGACTGCGGGCGCGCGATCCTGCGCCTCGCGCCGGCGGACATGACCGCGCTCGGCGCGCGGGCGGGCGACGTGGTGCGGATCCTCGGCCCGGGTCGCGCCCATGCGCGCGTCCTGCCCGCCCGCCCGGACGCGGCCCAGGCCGGCAGCGCCCCCCTCGATCCCGCGCAACGCGAAGGCGCCGGCCTGGCCCTTGGCGACGCGGCGCGGCTCGAACAGCTCGACGCCCCGCCGGACGCGACGCAAGTCGCGCTGCGCAAAGCGCCCGGCACGCCCTCCCCGGACCTGGACGCGCTTCGCGCAGCGCTCGCCCATGTGCCCGTCGGCGAGGACGAGACGCTGCATGCGACCCTGCCGGGCGGGGGCAGGTGATCGTCATGGCGGCCGCCAACCTGCCGCATGCGCTCGACCCGGCGCTGCGCCGGCCGGGACGCTTCGACCGCGAGATCGCCTTCGGCGCGCCCGACGCCGCCGGGCGCCGCGCCATCCTCGGCGTGCATCTGGCCGCGGCGCCGCTGGCCGCGGACGTGGACCTCGACGCGATGGCCGAGAGCTGCCGCGGCTTCGTCGGCGCCGATCTCGCGGCGCTGGCGCGGGAGGCGGCGATGGCGGCGCTCGCCCGTGCGGGGCGCGAGGCCGGCGACGAGGCATGGATCGACGCGCAACGCCTCTTCATCACCGCCCCCGATCTCGCCGCCGCGCGCGCGGTGGTCGGTCCCTCGACCCTGCGCGACGCGGCGCTGGAGACGCCGCGCACCGGCTGGGCGGATGTCGGCGGGCTCGACGCCGCCAAGCAGGCGCTGACCGAGGCCGTGATCTGGCCGCTGCGTCGTCCGGAGGCGTTCCTGCGGCTGGGCGCGGAGCCGTGCCGCGGCGTGCTGCTGACCGGCCCGCCCGGCGGCGGCAAGACCCTGCTGGCCCGGGCGCTGGCGGGCGAGAGCGGGGCGAATTTCATCCCGGTGCGGGCCACCCAGCTGCTGTCGCGCTGGCTGGGCGACGCCGAGCGGGCGGTGGAGGAGGTCTTCGCGCTGGCCCGCGGCGCGCCGCCCTGCGTGCTGTTCTTCGACGAGCTCGATGCCGTCGCCCCGCGCCGGGACGGCGGCGGGGGCGAGACGGCGGCGCGCGTGGTGGCCCAGCTGCTCACCGAAATCGACGGCGTCGCCGGCGGCCCCGGCCCATTCATCCTCGGCGCGACCAACCGGCCCGAGGCGATCGATCCGGCGCGGCTGCGCCCCGGTCGCTTCGACCTGGTGCTGCATCTGCCGCCGCCCGGTCTCGCGGCGCGGGCCGAGATCCAGGCGGTTCATGCCCGCGGCCGCGGGCTGGAGGAAGCGGCGGATCTCGACGATCTCGCCGCCCGCACCGAGGGCTGGAGCGGGGCGGAGCTGGCGGCCCTGGTCCAGGGCGCCGCGCGTCACGCGCTGCGCCGCGCCGCCCGCGACGGCTGGCGGCTGGACCCCGCGATCGAGCCCGTCGACGTCGAAGCCGCCATCGCCGAACGCATCGAAAGCGCCCGCGCCGCAGAAAGCGGTCGAGCCGACTCTCGAAAGGAGTCCGAACCATGTCCCAAGCCGAACTGATCGCGATCCTGCCCGGCGAAGGCGCCGACGATCCCCTGGGGCCGGAGGCGGCTTCGGGCGGCCTGCTCCGAAGCGCGGCGGGATTGCGCGCCGTCTACCGCGTCGTGCCGCAGGGGCGGTCGCTGGCGGCGCTGTTCGCCGCCGATCGGGGTGGCGACGCCGACCGCCGCGCTCAGGCCGAAGCGCTGGTCACCCGCCAGCGCCTGCTCGAATTCCTGCACCAGCAAGGCGACGTGCTGCCGGTGCTGCCCGGGGCGGACGCGCCGCTCGACCAGGCCGAGGCGATGCTGATCGCGAATGCCGACCTCCTGCGCGATGGGCTGGAGCGGTTGCGCGGCCGGGCGCAGCGGCAAGTGCTGATCGGCTGGGACGAAGAGGACGCGTCGCGGCGTTTCGCCGACCATCCCGCGATGCCGGACGGGCTGGCCGCGGTCGCCGACGCGCTGGCGGAGGACGCCGCCGCCCGCCTCGCCGGCGCCGCGGAGGCGACGCTGGACCTGCCGCGCGACGGCCCCGCGATGTTGCTCAACCAGGTGCTGCTGGGCGCGCGGCGCGATCCGCCCGAACTGGACGCCGCCCTCGCCGCCATCGACCGGATCTGGACCGAGGGGCTGTCGATCCGCGTGCGGGGGCCCTCCCCCGCCATCTCGTTCTGCGCGGCGCGGCTTCGGCGCCCCGACAAGGCCGAGATCCGGGCCGCCGCGCGGATCCTGGGATTGAACGACGTCAGGCCCGGCCTGCTGCCGCCGTTGGACCGGGTCGAGGACGCGTTCCGCGCCCGCGCCCGCGCCGCGGCGACGATCCTGGCGCGAGGCGCGCACGGTGGCGGGTCCGCGGCGCCCGGTCTCGACCTCGGCGCGCTGCAGGCGGCGCGCAACCTGTTGGCCCGGCTCGCCCAGGCGCAGGGCGCGTTGCGGGCCGCGGGTCGGCCCGCGTCCGGTCCGCTGATCCTGGCCAACCTGCACCGCGACGGCGCGGCGGCGGACCGGGCGCCCGTCCGCGCGCGCAGCCGGATCGCCGCGGCATGACCGGCCCGTTCCTGGTCCACGGCGTGGCGCTGCGCGATGCGGCGCCCGCGCCCGGCGCCCCGGCGCATCTGCGCGCGCCGATGGGCCGGCTCGCGATCCTGCTGTCGCCCTCGGGCCTGACCGGCGACGCCGCGGCGGATACGGCGGAAGCGCTGCGGCACAACGCAATCCTCGTCGCCATGGCGCGGGCCGGCGGCGTGATCCCGGTGCGGTTCGGCATGGCGGCGTCGTCCCCGGAAGCGGCGGTGGAGGCCTTCGCCGCCGAGGCCGACCGTCTCGCCGAGGCGCTGGCGCGGCTCGACGGCCGCGTCGAGTATCTGGCGCGCCTGTCGGCCGCTCCCGATGCCGCGGCCCAGGACGGCGTCGAGACGCCGCGCCCGGCGGCGGCGGCGCCCGACGGCGCGCCTGTCGATGCGCCGGACCGGCGCGCGGCCGTCGCGCCGGGAGCGGGCGGCGGCGACTGGCTGCGCGCCAAATCCGTCTCCCGTCGCCGTCGGGAGGCGGCGCGCGACCAGCAGCGAGGCCATGCGCAAGCGGTGGCCGACAAGCTCGCCGCGGTGGCCGATCTGCGCCGCGCCGAACGTCCCAGGCGGCAAGGCGTCCTGCTCGAACTCGCGCTGCTCTGCCGACCCGGCGCAGGCGAGGCGGCGCTCAGGCAGGCCGCGCGCGACGCGGCGGAGACGTCGCCCGGCCTGCATCTGGAACTTTCGGGCCCCTGGCCGCCCTATGCCAGCCTCGAGTCGCTGACCGGGGCGCCGGCATGACCGTGCTCGACGATCCCGAAGACGACCGGCTGATCGACGTCATCGACCGCCTGCTGGATCGTGGCGTCGCGATCCGCGGCGACCTGTGGCTGACCGTGGCGGGGGTGGACCTGGTCTATATCGGCCTGCAGGCCGTGATCGCGTCGCCGGACGCGCTGAAGGCGCCGGCGGGGCCGACATGAACGCCGCCATCGGCCTCGGCTTCGCGGAGGCGTCGGCGGCGGCGGCTCTGGCAGGCCTGTCCGCGCGGGCCTGTCCGGGCGGGTTGGCGCTGCTGTCGCCCCGGCCAGACCTGCCGAAAGACCGCCGCGCGCGCTTTCGCCTGGCCTGCGCCGCCCATCGCGCGCTGCCCGCGTTCCTGCCGTTTCCGGATACGGAGGCGGGGCGCACCCCCGATTGGGTCGCGCGCAACGCCGCCGCCCTGCGCAGGGCGCTGGAGGCGGCGGCCGGGCGCGGCGAACTGGTCGTCACCTTGCGCGCGTCCCCCTCCGCCCCCGTGCCCGACGGCGAGCCGAACCGCATGTCCGCCACCGTCCCGACCCCTGCGGGGGCCGGCGCCGCCTGGCTCCGCGCCCGCGCGGCCGCGCGGCAGG
>NZ_JBSRTQ010000088.1:0-19215 GCF_055129145.1 Albimonas sp.
CGCAGCGCCTCCGGCCCCGCGGGCGCAGTCGCCGGCGGGGTCCAGCCCAGGCCCGCGCGGGCCGCCGCCCCGAGCCGGTCGCCCAGAAACTCCGCCGCCCGCCGCAGCGCCGCGTCGGCGCGCAGCGGGTCGGCCGGCGCGGCGAATTCCCCGGTCACCTCCAGCCGCAGCCCGTCCGCGACCCGGGCCAGCAGCGCGGGCGCGAGCAGGCGACGGATCTCCGCCTCCGCGGTGGTGGGCTCCGCCCCGCCGAGGGCCGGCGCGGGCAGCAGAATCACCGTCTCGGCGACATAGCGGCCGGGGACGAGGTCAAGCGCCAGCAGGATCAACGCCGCCACCCCGAGCCCGACCCGCAGCATCAGCCGGCGCCGCCGTCGCCAGGCCGCGCGGGGCGAACGGGCATGCGCCGCGCGAACCGCCGGCAGACTCGATGGTCGGGCCGGGGGTCGGGCCGGGGGTCGGGCGCGCGGGTCCTGCGCGGCGAGAGGGTCGGCGTCCGTCATCCGCGGTCTCCGTTGCGGGGAGACCCTGATTTAGGAAAGTTAAGTTAACAGGCCGTAACTCTCCCGGCCCGCCGCGCGCGGCTCATGCGCCTTCCGCGCCTCGCCCCCCGCGGCCCCCGCGGCCCCCGAGAATGTTCAGCGCCTCGACCCCCATCGAAAATCCCATCGCCGCATAGAGATAGCCGCGCGGCACGTGGAACCCCAGCCCCTCGGCGACCAGCACCATCCCGATCATCAGCAGGAAGGACAGCGCCAGCATGGCGACGCTGGGATGCCGCTCGATGAATCGCGCGAGCGGTGCCGCGGCGAGGAACATCACGGCCACCGCGACGATCACAGCGACGAACATAACCGGCAGATGGCGGGTCATGCCGACCGCGGTGACGATGCTGTCGATGGAGAACACCAGGTCCAGCAGCAGGATCTGCACGATCGCCGCGGCGAAGACCGGCGCCGCGCGGGGCACGGCGCAGCCCCCGGCCTCCCCCCTGGGGTCGACGCGGGCGTGGATCTCCCACGTCGCCTTCCAGACCAGGAAGAGCCCGCCGCCCAGCAACACCAGGTCCTTCCAGGAGAACGACTCGCCCGCCACCGCGAAGATCGGCGCGTCCAGCCGCATGACATGCGCGGCCCCGGCCAGCAGCACGAGCCGCAGGATCAGCGCGAGCCCCAGGCCCACGCGCCGCGCGACCTCGCGCTGCGCCGGCGGCAGGCGGTTGGTCAGGATCGACACGAACAGAAGGTTGTCGACGCCCAGCGCGACCTCCATCACGATCAGCGTCGCGAGGGCCACCCAGGCCCCAGGGTCGGCGAGCAGGCTGGTCAGGTCTGACATTCGGGGCGCCCCGCGGCGTCGGGGATACGGGGGATGAGCCGAGGCCGCGTCGATGCAGATGGCGCCGCCCCAGCCGCCCCGCAAGCCCCCCGCAGCAGGCGGCGCGGACGTGAAGAATGCGGCCGATGACGTCGAGCGGCAGCTGAGCCACAGGGATTCGCACGCCCCCGTCGGGGCCCAATCCGGCGCGGCCTCCACCAGGCCCACGCCCAGGATCTCATGCCGCTCCGCCGCCGCGGCCAGCAGGCCAAGCCCCACGCAGCAAAAGGAATCCGCCCCGGCCGGGCGTGGCGGCGCCGGGCGCGGAAACCGGCGCCGAAACCCGGGCCGAGACGCCCCTTCCATCGTCTCCGCCGGGAGACGACGCGTCGCCCCCCCTTTCTATTTGAAACAGCATCGGAATATGCTGCGCTGCACAGAGGCCGGAGCCCGGCGACGTAACAAAGGCGGATCAGATGAGCATCAACGCGGCGATCACGCATCGGACCACCTATACTTACGACAAGCCGATCAGCATGGGCCCGCAGGTGGTGCGGCTGCGGCCGGCGCCGCATAGCCGGACCAAGATCCTCGCCTACTCGCAGAAGATCTCGCCTGAACCGCACTTCATCAACTGGCAGCAGGACGCGTTCGGCAACTGGCTCGCGCGACTGGTCTTCCCCGAGAAGGTCGATCACTTCGAGGTCTGCATCGACCTCGTCGCCGACATGGCCGCGGTCAACCCGTTCGACTTTTTCGTCGAGGACTCGGCCAAGTCCGTCCCCTTCGACTATTCCGCCGATGAGAAGAAGGACCTCGCCCCCTATCTGGAGACCGGACCGCAGGGGCCGAAGTTCGACAAGATCCTGAAGTCGCTGCCTGAAACGCAGGAGCACACCGTCGACTTCCTCGTCGCGGTCAACCAGGTCGTCCAGAACGCCGTCGAATATCTGGTGCGCATGGAGCCCGGCGTGCAGGAGCCGGAGGAGACGCTGGAGATCGGGTCCGGGTCGTGCCGCGACTCGGCCTGGCTGCTGGTGCATCTGATGCGTCATCGCGGCCTCGCGGCCCGGTTCGTGTCGGGCTACCTGATCCAGCTGACGCCGGACGTGAAATCGGTGGACGGCCCGTCGGGGCCGGACGCCGACTTCACCGACCTGCACGCCTGGGCCGAGGTCTATGTGCCCGGCGCCGGGTGGATCGGGCTCGACGCCACCTCCGGCCTGCTGACGTCGGAGGGGCATATCCCGCTCGCCGCCACGCCCTCCCCGCGGTCGGCCGCGCCCATCAACGGCGCGCATGAGAAGGCGGAGGTCGAGTTCGACTTCTTCATGGAGATCCGGCGCGTGCGCGAGGAGCCGCGCGTCACCTACCCGTTCACCGACGCCGCCTGGGCCGAGATCGACGCCGCGGGCAAGCTGGTGGACGAGAAGCTCAAGGCCTCGAACGTCCAGCTGACCATGGGCGGCGAACCGACCTTCGTGGCGGAGTTCGACCGCGACGCGCCGGAGTGGAACGAGGCCGCCGTCGGGCCGACCAAGAAGGTCTACGCCGACAAGCTGATCCGCCGCCTGCGCACCCGTTTCGCCCCCGTCGGCGGCCTGATCCATCACGGTCAGGGCAAGTGGTATCCGGGCGAACAGCTGCCGCGCTGGGCCTTCGGCCTCTACTGGCGCAAGGACCAGGAGGCGCTATGGCTGAACCCCGAGCTGATCGCGCCGGAGACGTCGTCGGGCGCGGGCTACGCCGAGGCGCTGAAATTCACCCAGGCGCTGTGCGAGTCGCTCGACGTCGACGCCGACATGATCGCGCCCGCCTATGAGGACGCCGCCCACTTCCTGCTGCGCGAAGCCGAGCTGCCGGTGAACCTCGACCCCGTCGACAACAAGCTCGACGATCCGATGGAGCGTCAGCGGCTGGCTCGGGTGTTCGAGCGGGGCTTGGGCAATCCCACCTGCGTCGTCCTCCCGATCCAGGCCCAGCAGGCCCGCGCCCGCGCCGACCGCCGCCGGTTCTTCTGGGCGTCGGAACGGTGGAAGACCCGGCGCGGCAAGCTCTACCTGACGCCGGGCGATTCCGCCGCCGGCTACCGCCTGCCCCTGTCCTCCCTGCGCTGGCTGGTGGAGGAGGACCGCCCCTACCTCCACACGCTCGACCCGTTCGCCGCCCGCGCCCCCTTCGCGCGGCGCACCGCGATGCAGGGCCGCGGGGCCGGCGGGATCAACCCGCAGGCCGGCCCCTCGGGCGGCTGGGCCCCCGGCTTCGGCCCCGGCGGCGCCCCCGCCGGCCCCGGCCACATGCCGATGCCGGTGCCTGGAGAGGTCCATCCCGAAGCCGCGATGACCTCGCCCTTCGAGCCTGATCCGGGCGTGGCGATCTACGCCTCCGTGGTCCGCACCGCGGTGACGGTGGAGCCGCGCGACGGCGTCATCCACATCTTCATGCCGCCGCTGCCCTCCGCCGACAGCTTCGTCGACCTGGTCGCGGCGATCGAGGAGGCCGCCGAGGCCACCGGCCTGCCGATCCAGATGGAGGGCTACTCCCCCCCCGGCGACCCGCGCCTGCAGAAGATCATGGTCACGCCGGACCCCGGCGTGGTCGAGGTCAACGTCCAGCCGGCCGAGAGCTGGGAGGAGCTGGTCGCGATTTCGGAAGGGCTCTACGAGGACGCGCGCCACTGCAACCTCGCCACCACCAAGTTCCTCTATGACGGGCGTCAGGCGGGCTCGGGCGGCGGCAACCACATCGTTGTGGGGGGCGAGACCCCGGATGTGTCGCCCTTCCTGCGCCGGCCCGACCTGCTCGCCTCCATCGTGCGCTACTGGCAGGTGCATCCCGCGCTCAGCTTCCTGTTCTCGGGCCAGTTCATCGGCCCGACCTCCCAGGCCCCGCGCATGGACGAGGCGCGCGACGACATCCTTTATGAGATGGAGATCGCGCTGGAGCAGGCCCCCAAGCCCGGCTGGGACATGCCGCTGTGGCTGGTGGACCGCATCTTCCGCAACCTGCTCACCGACCTCTCGGGCAACACCCACCGGGCGGAGATCTGCATCGACAAGCTCTATTCGCCGGACGGCCCGACCGGGCGTCTGGGTCTGGTGGAGTTCCGCGCCTTCGAGATGCCGCCCCATCCCCGCATGGCGCTGGCGCAGAGCCTGATCCTGCGCGCCCTGATCGCCTGGTTCTGGCAAAAGCCCTATGAGCGTCCGCTGCGCCGCTGGGGCGCCGCCCTGCATGACCGCTTCATGCTGCCCCACTACGTCTGGGAGGATTTCCTGGAGGTGCTGGCGGATATCGAGGGCTTCCTCGGCCTGCGCATGGACCCCGAATGGTTCCGCGCCCAGTTCGAGTTCCGCTTCCCGCTCGCCGGCGACGTCAAGCGCCAGGGCGTGACGATGGAGCTGCGCTCGGCCATCGAACCCTGGCATGTGCTGGGCGAGACCGGGGCCATCGGCGGCACGGTCCGCTATGTCGACAGCTCGCTGGAGCGGCTTCAGGTGCGGGTCGAGGGCGACTTGCAGAACCGCTATGTGGTGGCCTGCAACGGCTGGGAGATGCCGCTGCGCGAGACCTGCCGCAAGGATGAGCGGGTGGCGGGGCTCCGTTACCGGGCCTGGCAGCCGGCGGAGTCGCTGCACCCCACCATCGGGGTGCACACGCCGCTGGTCTTCGATCTGTGGGACAGTTTCTCCGAGCGTTCCGTCGGGGGCTGCGTGCTGCATTCGGCCCATCCGGGCGGGCGGGCCTTCGACACCCAGCCGATCAACGACCTGGAGGCCGAGGGCCGGCGCCTGTCGCGCTTCGAGACCATCGGCCACACGCCCGGCCGGATGCGGCCCCTGGCCCCGCGGATGAGCCCCGATCAGCCGCTGACCCTGGACCTCCGCCGCCAGCGCTGAGGCCCTGCCGCCCCGCCCCGCCCCGCGCTCCGGGGCGGGGCGGGGCGGATGGCTGACCATGGGGCGCCCCTGTCTGGCGCAAGTCCGGCGTGCGCCTCGCAAAACCCCGCGCTCTCCCGAAAAAATCGTTTGCCCCCGAACGGTCGTCGCCCTTGGCAACCCGCCCCCCGGGCGGCATACTCTTCCGCCTGCGCCAACCTACGTCCGCCTGCCCCGGCCGCCGCATCCCGGACGCGCCCAGCGACTGAAGGCCTTCGAAGGAGCTCCATGCCTGCCGTCGCCCGTCTCGAAGACGATCTTCGGGACCTCTTCGCCCATTATGCGGCCCATCGCACCGACCGCGCCTATGACGAGGCGCTGGACGGCGAGGGAGCCCTGCGCCCGCATTGGCGCGGGCTGATCGACTGGGCCCGGCGCGCAGGCGCCGAGGGCTATGAGGCGGTCATCGGCGAAACCCGGCGGCTGCGGCTCGAATCCGGCGTGGCCTTCGACCCCACCGGCGGGGCCGACGTCGCCGCCGCCTCCGCCGACGCCTTCCCGGTGGTGATCGCGCCCGAGGAATGGGCCGCGATCTCCGCCGGCGTGGTGCAGCGCGCCCGCCTGATCGAGGCGGCGCTGGCCGACCTCTACGGCCCCCAGACGGCGCTGCGCCAGGGCATGCTCCCGCCCGGCATGGCCTTCGGCAACCCCGACTACGCCATCTGGCGCACCGGCTGGCCCGCGCGGGACACGCCGTTTCTGACGCTCTTCGAAATGGACCTGGCGCGCGGCGCCGACGGGCGCTGGATGGTGCTCGCGGATCGGGTCGACGCGCCTCTGGGCGACGGCTGGATGGTGGCGAACCGCGTCGCGTCCTCGCAGAGCTTCGCTGAACCCTTCCTCGCCGGCGGCATCCGGCGCATCGCAGGGCATTATCTGGGCCTCCAGCAGCTCTTGGAGGACGCCACCGGCCTCGACGGACGCCTCGCGCTGATGTCGGGCGGCGGGCGCGACCCGCGCTATTTCTCGCACGCCTATTTCGCCCGCTACATGGGCGCCGCCCTGATCGAGCCCGCCGACGTCACGGTGCGCGAAGGCGGGGCCTTCGTGAAGACGGTGGAGGGGCTCAAACCCCTGTCGGTGCTGCTGCGCGGCGTGCATTCGCATCACCTGGAGGCGCTGTTCCAGCCCGCCACCGCCACGCTGGGCGCGCCGGCGCTGTCGCTCGCCGAACGGACCGGGCGGCTCCGGCTCGCCAACGGGCTCGGCTCTTCGGCCTTCGCCTACCGGGCCATGGCGCCCTTCGCCCATGCGCTCAGCGGCTTCTTCCTGAACGAGGAGCTGCTGCTCGCGGACGCGCCCTGCCTGTGGATGGGCGACCCGGCCGCGCGCGAACAGGCGATGGACGAGCCCGAGCTGTGGCGGCTGGAACGGATCAGCCGCGGGCCGCTGAACGACCGCGCCGCCCCCACCCTGATCCAGCGCGACCGCGACGCGCTGGCCGGCTTCCTGCGCCGGCATGGGGAGCGTCTGGCCGCCGTCGCCACCCCGCCGCTGTCGACCACGCCGGCCTGGCGCAACGGCGCGCTCGCCCCGCGGCAGTGGATGATGCGGGTCTTCGCCAGCCTGACCCCCAGCGGCTGGTCGGTGGCGCCGGGCGGCGTCGCCTCCCTCGTCGAACCGGGCTGCGCGCCGCCGCCGCTGGGCTTCGGCAAGGACGTCTGGATCCCGGCCCGCACGGCGGAGGAGGCGCGCCCCTCCCCCACCCTCGAACGCCGCATGGCCGGCGCCCATCTGCGGCGCACCGGCGGCGATCTGCTGAGCCGGGTGGCCGACGACCTGTTCTGGCTGGGACGCACCGCCGAGCGCGCCGACGTCACCCTGCGCGTGCTGCGCGGGGTGATCGAGCGCATGGTCTCGGGCCAGGAGGACGACGACAGCCCCGCGGTGCTGTCGGCGATCCTCGAAATCCAGGCCGGCCCCGACGCCAACCGCCGCGGCATGCCCCGGGTGCGCGACGCCATCGCCCGCCTGACCTCCGACCATCACGAACCGATGGGCATGGCCCCGCTGCTGGGCGCGCTGCGCCGCACCGGGCAGCGGGCGCGGCCGTATCTGTCCGAGGAAAGCTGGCGGTCCATCGACCGGCTGACCTCGGACACCGGCTGGCGGGCGCCGCCGCCGCCGCAGAACGCCTCCGCCCTGCTGCGCCTGATCGACGAGAGCCTGCTCGCGCTCGCCGCCTTCGCCGGCACCACGCAGGAGAACCTGACGCGCAACCATGTCTGGCGGTTCCTCGAGCTTGGCCGCGGGATCGAGCGCGGCCTCGCCTTCGCCCGCGCCGCCGAGGCGCTGGCCGGCCGGCGCAACGACCCCGACGAAAGCTGGCTGCGGGCCTGGCTGACCCTGCTCGACAGCCGCACCGCCTATCGGACCCGCTACATGACCGTGCCGGCCGCGGCCCCCTGCATGGACCTGCTGGTGCTGGACGAGCGCAACCCCCGCAGCCTGGTCTACCAGCTGATGCGGGTCGAGGAGGCGCTCAACAACCTGCCCAATCCCGGGCCGCGCCGGTCCCGCGAATTGCGGCTCGCGATGCGGGTGCTGATGGATGTGCGCCTCGCCGACCCCGAGACGCTGGCCGACGAGGACGACGAGGGCCGCCGCCCCGCGCTCAGCGCCCTGATCGCCGAGGTGCGCGCCGCGCTGGCGGAGCTGTCGGACGAGCTCGCCCGGTCGTTCTTCGCCCATACCCAGCCCCCGAGCCGGGTCGGCCTGCGCGGGAGGCTGGAGGGATGAGCACGCTGCGGATCCTCCACGCCACCCGCTACGCCTATGGCGCGCCGGCCGCGTTCTCGCAGCACCTGCTGCGCCTGACGCCGCCGTCGAACGACGCGCAGCGGGTGCTGGAATCCGAAGTCAGCGTCTCGCCCCATCCGCAGGAGCGGGCGGGCTTCATCGACGCCTTCGGCAACCGGCTGGAGACGGCGACGGTCACCGAACCGCATGAGACGCTGGAGATCACGCTGACCTGCGTGGTCGAGCGGCTGGAGCGCGACGAGCCGATGCTGGGCGCCTCCGTCCCGTGGGAGGAGGCGGCGCGCATGGCCGCGGCGCCGGCGGGGCTCGCCGCCGCGCTCTACGCCTATCCCACGCCGCTGACCGACGCCGACGCCGATATCGAGGCCTACGCCCGCGAAAGCTTCGAGCCCGGCCGCCCGGTGCTGGAGGCGGCGCGAGAGCTCTGCGCGCGCATCCACGCCGATTTCAAATACCTCCCCGGCTCGACCACCGCCGAGACGCCGGCCTCCGCCAGCTTCGCGGCGCGCGAGGGCGTGTGCCAGGACTTCGCCCATGTGATGCTGGCCGCGATGCGGGCGTTGCGCCTGCCCTGCGCCTATATCTCGGGCTATCTGCGCACCCTGCCGCCGCCGGGCCGGAAGCGGCTGGTGGGGGCGGACGCGACCCATGCCTGGGCCTCGGTCTGGGATCCCTCGCTGGGCTGGGTGCAGTTCGACCCGACCAACGACATGCAGCCCGGGGCCGATCACGTGATGTCGGCGACCGGGCGCGATTACGCCGATTGCGCGCCGGTGACCGGACTGGTGGTGGGGTCGGGCGGGCAGATGCTGTCGGTGTCGGTCGACGTCGCCTCGCTGGAGGAGCTGGAGGCCGAGCGCGACGCCGCCTTGATCCCGACGCCCCGGCCCGGCCCCGCGCTGGGCGCGGCCGAACCGCCGGCGCCCGCGCCGCTGGCGCCCGAGCCGCTCGTCTCCTCGCCCGTGCCGGACCCTGCGCCCGACTCTGCGCCGGAGGCCGAGGCGGGCCCGGTCAACGACCCCGCCACCGGCGCCGTCGCGCGGGCGTCGCAGGCGACGCTGCACGACGCCGCGCCGTCGTCGAAGGCCGAACCCTTCGACGACGAGCCAAAGCCCGACGGCGACTACTGACGCGCCTCGCGCTCAGCGCAGCGCGCGCCGGAAGGTGAAGGAGGTGGGGCGGTCATAGCCGGCATGGGCGGTCTCGGCCACCTTCTCGAAGCCCATCCGTTCGAAGGCCCGGTGGTTGCCGGTCAGCTCCACCCGCGTCTCCAGCTCCAGCGTCGGGATCCCGCGGGCCCGGGCCAGCGCCTCCGCCGCCGCCATCAGCGCCGCCCCGATCCGGGCGCCCTGCCGCGCCGGCTCCACCGCCAGTTTTCCGATGTAGAGCGCCTCACCCCGGTCGTCGGCGAAGAGACAGCCGACCAGCGCGCCGTCCTGGTCATCAGCGAGCAGCAGCGTCTCGGCCCCCGCCTTGGCCTTCAGCGCGGCCGCATCCATGCGGGTGAGCGACGAGGGCGGATCGACCCGCCCCTCCATATAGGCGAAGGCCCGGCGCACCAGATCCAGCAGCGCGTCCCACGCCTCGAAATCCACGGCGGCGGGGGCGATACGCAGGGCGGCGGGTTTCAGGGCGGCTTGGTCGGACATGGCTCGGGCTTTCGCTTGATCCGGCGGGCGGAGAAGGGTCCTCTATGCCGCGCGGCGGTCGGCGCCGACAAGCCGACGCGATGACGAAACCGATGGGGAGAGATGCGCGATGGCGGAGCTGGATCACCTGGTGCTGGGCTGCCGGGCGCTGGCCGAATGGCGGCCGCGGCTGGAGGAGGCGTTCGGCGTCAAGGCGCAGGGCGGCGGGGCGCATGAGGGGTTGGGCACGCATAACGCGCTCTGGGGTCTGGCGCGGCCGGGCGGCGGGCGCTGCTATCTGGAGCTGATCGCCCCCGACCCGGATCAGGATTTTCCGACGCAAGCGCCGACGCCCTTCGGCCTGGGCCTGCCGGCGGTGCGGGCCAGGCTGGAGAAGGGGCCGCGGCTCCTGACCTGGGTGGCGCGCAGCGCGGACGCGGCGGCGCTGCTGGCCAAGGGCCCGGAGGAGATGGGGACCCTGCGCCCGATGCGGCGCGGGACGCTGGCCTGGCGGCTGGCGACGCCGGCGGACGGGGTCCCGCTGATGGGCGGCGCCCTGCCCGGCGTCATCGAATGGCCCGACGGGCCGACTCCCTCGGACGCATTGGCGGGCTCCGGCCTGACGCTGACCAGCTTCGTCCGGCGCAAGGATCCGGAGGTGGGCGCGGCGCTGGCCGCGATGGGTCTCGGCGCGGTCCTGCCGGAGGGCGAGACCGGCGCCGCGGTGATGCGGGCGGAGATCGAAGGACCGGACGGGATCGTGGCGCTGGACTGAAACCGCGCCGATCGTCCCCCGCGCACGGGGGACGATCTGCTGCGAAGGCGCCCTCAGTCCCGGGCCTTGGCGGCGACCTGGGCGATGCCGTCGGCGATGCGCTCGATCAGGCCGGCGGGGATGTTGTGGCCCATGCCGGGGATCTCGATCAGCTCCGCCCCGGGGACCGAAGCCGCGGTGTCGCGCCCGCCCTCGACCCGAACCAGGGGATCGTCGGTCCCGTGGATCGCGAGGAAGGGCAGCGTCACGCCCCCGAGCCCCGCGCGCCGGTCCGGCGTGGCGAGGATCGCCGCATATTGCCGGGCGAAGCCGGCGGGCCGCCAGGCGCGCTCCACATCCGCCGCTGCGCGCTCACGGATCAGCGCCTCGTCCTCCGGGTAGCCGGGGCTGCCGATCACCCGGGCCGAGACCACGGCCTGCGCCAGATAGGCCTCGCGGTCGGCGAACGGGTCGATGCGCGGGCCGGTCAGCACCGCCATCGCCTCCGGCGTCGCCTGGGGCAGCGAGCCGTGGCCGGTGGTCGACATGATCGAGGTGACGGAGAGCAGCTTGTCGGGATGATTGATCGCCATCAGCTGCACGATCATGCCGCCCATCGACGAGCCGACGACATGGGTCTTGCCCAGTCCCAGCGCGTCGATCAGGCCGGCCGCGTCCGCCGCCATCTCGACCAGCGTGTAGGGAACGGAGGGCGTCGCGCCCGCCATGCGCTGCGCCGCCACCGCCTTGAGGTCGGGGATGCCGGCGTCATCGAATCCCTGCGACAGGCCGATGTCGCGATTGTCCATCCGGATCACCCGAAAGCCGCGGTCGACCAGCGCCGCGCAGAACGCTTCCGAATAGCGGATCATCTGCATGCCGACGCCGGAGATCAGAAGAAGCGGTTTGCCGCTCCGCGGGCCGATCTCGTCGTAGAAGATGTCGAGTCCATTGGCCTGAATGCTGGGCATGCGTGGTCCTTCCCTGCCGCATCGGCCCGTCCGGAGAGCCGTTGAGATCAACATAGGCCGTCAGGCGAGGCTGCGGAAGCCTCATGAAAATTAAACCCGGATTAAATTATTTCTCATTTCCAGCTTTGCGTCAGGCCGCCGCCGATCTACAAAAACGCGCGATTTTAGAAGAGCAGGTATGTCGCGATGGCCGGTTCCACCGCTCTCGACTTCGACGTCATCGTGATCGGCGCCGCGCGCTGGCTGAAGGCCGAGCATCCGGGCGAGCGCTTCGCGATCCTCGAGGAGAAGCCCCGCATCGGCGGGGCCTGGGACCCGTTCCGTTATCCGGACATCCGGTCGGACAGCGACATGCACACCATGGGCTCCGCCTTCGAACCCTGGACCGACGCCAGGGCGATCGCCGACGGCCCCTCGATCCTGACCTGTGTGCGCGAGACGGCGGACGGGAACGGGCTGGAAATGGCGGAGGGCCGCCGGATCGACGCGACATCGTGATCACCGCCACCGGGCAGTTGCTGGAGACGCTGGAGGGCATGGAGGTTTCGGTCGACGGGGAGCGGATAGATCCGAGCAACAGGACTACCTTTGGGACCGCAGGACGCTGCGCCCCGGCCGGGCAGACGACGGCGCGCTGACGTTTTCGGACCCCGCGCCGGCCGTGCGGCCTGCCCTGCAACGGGCCGGGGACGCACCCGGACGTGTCACCGCGCAATGAGCCCGGCTCACGCCCCGTCCGCATACAGGCCCGACCACAGGGTCGACGCGTAGCGATGCACGGCCGCGTCCGGATCCGGCTGCGCCGCCACCCACAGCGTGGCGTCGGAGGCGGCGTTGATCGCCGCCAGCAGGCACTCCGCCGCGATCATCGGGTCCGCCGCCCGCACCGAGCCGTCAGCCACCCCGTCCGCAAGCATCCCGGCGAAGCGGCGGGCGAGGCGGCCGGCATGGCGCAGCTCCTGGGCGCGCAGCTCCTCCGGCAGGGCCTGGAGGGCGGCGGTGCGCAGAAGCGGCAGGTCGGATCGGAACTGCAGGCGCAGCAGCGCCGCGATGCAGGCGGCCAGACGGTCGGCCTGCGGGCCCCCGGCCTCGATGGCGAGGCGCTGCGCCTCGGTGGCGCGGCGATAGGAGCGGGCGAAGCAGAGGCCGACCAGATCGTCCTTGGCCCCCAGATGATGATAAAAGCTGCCCTTGGACACGCCGAGCCGGGCGGCGATGCGTTCCACCGAAGCGCCGCGATAGCCGCGCGCGTTGATCTCCAGCGTGGCGGCGCGCAGGAAGGACTCGCGGCCGGGCTGAGCCTCGGCGGGGGCCTCGTCCAGCGCCAGCGGCGGCGGGGCGAAGGCGCGGCCGGGGGCGGCGAAGCCATGGGCGAAGAGATCGCAGAGCCGATCCTCCAGCCGCGGGAAATCGGCGACCGAATAGTCGGGCGTCCAGGCGTCGAGCCAGTGCACGCAATCCAGCAGCACATGCGCGCGGGCGATGTCGGGATGGCCGGGATCGGCCCCCTCCGCCGCGGCGGCCCCGAAGAACCCCGCCGTGCGGCGCACCAGGCCGCGGTAGAGCCCGATCACCTGCGCGCGCCACGGCTCCTCCAGCGCGCGGATGTCGGAGAGGCGGGTGAAGGCCGCGGCTTCGCCCACGCGGATGCGCGCGGTCTCGGCCAGGTAGGCGCGCAGCAGGGCGCGGACCCGGGCTTGCGGGTCGGGCGCCTCGGCCGCGCGCGCCGCCATCGCATCGAGCCGGGCCACGGCGCGTTCCAGCGCGGCGGCGGCCAGATGCTCCTTCCGGCGGAAATAGTAGGTGATCGAGGTGGCGTTGGAGTCCAGCGCCTCGGCCGCGGCGACCAGCGTCAGGCCCTTGAGCCCGCGGGCGTTGATGATGCCGGCGGCGGCGGCGAGAATCCGCGCCCGCTTGGCGAGAAAGCGGGGGGAGCGATCATCGTCCGGGGTCGCGCGCATCTCGGTCATCCGCCGATTCTAGTCGTCCCCCGTCCGCCTGTCGACGGAGCCGGCATGATGCCGGGCCCTGTTCGCGCCGGGCGAATCCCGATATTCGAAACCGCAGTATGGCGACGGCCGCAGAGCCGCGCGCCCTGGGAGGAGACACAAGGCATGACCCACGCGAAAAACCCCGCCATCGACCTGACCGGCAAGGTCGCCATCGTCACCGGGGCCGCCTCGGGCATCGGGCGCGCGACCTCGAAGCTCTACGCCGCCGCCGGCGCTTCGGTGATCTGCTGCGACAGGGCCGAGGCGGTGGAGGAGACCGCCGCTGCCATCCGCGAGGCCGGCGGCAAGGCCCGCGCGATGGCCATGGATGCGGGATCCGAGGCCGATGTGATCGCCGCGGTGGCGCTGGCGACGGAGACCTTCGGCGGGCTCGACATCTTCTACGCCAATGCCGGCATCTCCAATTTCGGCGGCCCGGTGGATTTCTTCGAGGCGACGCCCGAGATTTGGGCCGAGGTGCTGCGCATCAACCTGATCGGCCCGTTCCTGGCCATCAAGCACGCGGTCCCGGCGATGGAGGCCCGCGGCGGCGGGGCGATCGTGGCCACGGCATCGGTCGCGGGCCTGCGCGCCAATGCGGGGCCCTCGCCCTATTCCGCCTCCAAGGCCGGGGTGATCAGCCTGGTCCAGACCTCGGCGCAGGAGCTGGTGGGGCGCAACATCCGCATCAACGCCATCTGCCCGGGCCTGATCGAGACCGGGATGACGCGCTACGCCTACGACTACGCGCGGGCGAAGGGGCGGGAGGACAAGATCGGCCAGCTCAACCCGATGCGCCGCGGCGGCGAGCCGGACGAGATCGCGGGAATGGCGCTGTTCCTGGTCTCGGACCTCGCGAGCTACGTCAACGGTCAGGCCATCGCGGTGGACGGGGGGCTGAGCTCGACTCATCCCTTCGTGCCCGGCGGACGGCCGACGGCGGCGATGCGCAAGGCCTCGATCGACGAGCTGGACGCGCTGAAAGCCGCCCGCCCGGCGGAGTGACGCGGGCGCGCGCGGAGGAGCGGAGGTCGGCGTCAGCCGCCGGCCTCCGCCGCCCATGGGGACGCACATCGACGCGGTCTCGGCCACCTCGTCGCGGGGACCGGCGACCCGAAACCTGCGCGGGAGCCGCGCGACCACCGGCCCGGACCCTGCGCCGGAGCGCCCGCGCGGCGGGGAGACGGGACCTCGAGCGGTGGGGTTTCGGGGGCCCGGCGACCGCGCCCGGACGGGCGTGGCGCGGGCGATGGCGGGTCCGGAGCCCCGGGGCGCCTTGACAGTCGCGCCCGTTGGGGTGGATGCAGCCTCATGCCCTTGACCATTCCAAACCTGCTGACCGTATTCCGCCTGCTCGCCGCCCCGGGCGTCGCCATGGTGTTCGTCATCCTGCCGCGGCCGGCGGCCGACCTGTGGGGGTTGGGACTGTTCCTGGGGGCGTCGTTCACCGATTTTCTCGACGGCTGGCTGGCGCGGCGCTTCAACCAGCAGTCGGAGTTCGGGCGAATGCTCGACCCCATCGCCGACAAGGCCATGGTGATGACGGCGCTGGCGGTGGTGATGATGCTGGCCGGGCCCGACCCCTGGCTGATCCCGCCCGCCGCCGCGATCTTCCTCCGCGAGACCGCGGTGTCGGGGCTGCGCGAGCATCTGGCCGGGCGGGTGACGATGCCGGTGACCAAGCTCGCCAAGTGGAAGACCACCGTGCAGATGGTGGCGATCGCGGTGCTGATGGGCGGGTTCTGGGCCGGGGCGGGCGGCGCGCCTTCCATCGCCGGGGGGGTGGACGTGGCCGGGATCGGGCTGCTGTGGCTTGCGGGCGCGCTGACGCTGCTGACCGGCTGGGATTATTTCCGGCGCGGGCTCGCCAGCTCCGCGATGACGGGAGAACGCTGATGCAGGTGCTGTATTTCGCCTGGCTGCGGGAGCGGATCGGAGCGGGGCGCGAGGAGATCGCCTCCGACGCCCCCACGGTCGCCGCCCTGGTCGAGGAGCTGCGGGCGCGGGACGCGCGCTACGCCTACGCCTTCGAGGATCTTTCGGCGGTGCGCGTGGCGGTGGACCAGGAGGCCGCGGAATTCGACGCGCCGCTGGCCGGCGTGCGCGAGCTGGCCTTCTTCCCGCCGGTGACGGGCGGATGAGCGGGGGACCCGCGCCGGTGGTTCATGTCTCGGTCCAGGCCGACGATTTCGACATCGGGGCGGAGATCGAGCGGCTCTGCGCCGGGCGCGCCGATATCGGCGCGGTGGCGACCTTCACCGGGCTGGTGCGCGACCATGCCGGCGGCGCCCCGATCTCGTCGATGGAGCTGGAGCACTATCCCGGCATGACCGAGGCCGCGCTGCGCGCCATCGCCGACGAGGCGCTCGCCCGCTGGTCCCTGCAGGGCGTGAACGTGATCCACCGCTTCGGGGCGCTGGCCCCTGCGGCTCGGATCGTGCTGGTCGCCTGCGCCGCGCCGCATCGGGCCGCGGCGTTCGAGGCGGCGGAATTCGTGATGGACTACCTCAAGACCCGCGCGCCGTTCTGGAAGAAAGAGACCACGCCCGAGGGCGCCCGCTGGGTCGACGCCCGCGAGGCCGACGACCAGGCCGCCGACCGCTGGCGCTGAGCCCCGCCCGGCGCCGCCTCAACGACGGGAGCCGCGCGGCGACCGGGCCGAGGGCGGCGACGGGGCGCCCGCGCGGCGCAGGACCGGGGTCGGATGCGGCCCCGTCTCCCAACCCGAACGTCAGGCGTCGATCGGATCGATCAGCTGCGGATCGTCATCCTTCACGCCGTTGACCCTCGGCGAGACCTCGTGAAAATCCCAGAACCCCGGCGGGGCGGCGCGCATCAGGCGGGCGGCGCCGTGGCCGTCCTCGCCCAGCCACAGCCCGTAATCCTCGGGGCGCACCGTCACCGGCTCGCGGTGATGGATGCCGGCGATGGGCTCGGAGGCGGCGGTGGTGACGATCGCGGCGCCGGCGAGGGACTGCCCTCCCGGCCCCCGCCAGATCTGCCAGACGGCGGCGAAGGCGAAGAGCAAACCCTCGGGCGGGCCGGCGGCGGGGCGGATCCAGAACGGGCGCTTGGGCTCCGCATCGCGCAGCCATTCGTAGAAGCCGTCCGCCGGGATCAGGCAGCGCCGCTCGCGCGCGGCGTCGCGGAAGGCGGGCTTTTCGGCCAGCGTCTCGGCGCGCGCGTTGATCAGCAGCGGGCCGCCATTCGGGGCCTTGTACCAGCGCGGGACGAACCCCCAGCGCAGCGGGGCGAGCAGGCGGGCGCCGTCATGGCTCAGCACCACCGGGATGTCGGTTGTAGGGCAGACGTTCCAGCGGGGGCCGAGATTGCCAAGACGCTCCGCCAGCCGGGGCGAGGGCTGGGCGGCGAAATGCTCCAACACCGCGGTCTGGGGCGTGGTCAGGGCGAAGCGTCCGCACATGGCTTTTTGTAAGGCGGGCGCGGGCGAAAGGCCATGGGGCGGGCGGCCCGGGCGGGCGATCCTCGCGCGAAGCGCCGAGGGAGTCCCGTCCGCGGCCGTCCTCTCTCAGACCAGCCCCGCCACCGCCCCCGCCGACGCCATCGGCCGGCGGATGGCGAGCAGACGCCGCGCCTCCTCCCCCCGCCCCAGTTTCAGCAGCGCGCCGGCCATCGCGAACTCGACAAGATCCCGCTGCGCCCGGCTGCCGCCGATGCGCGCGTGATCGACCATCGCCTGGGTCAGCGGGGGCAGCGCCTCGGCCCAGCGTCCCGCGGCCAGCGCCCCGAAGGCGCCCGCCAGAAGCCGCACCAGGTCCCCCGCCGGGCCCGTGGCGTCGGACACGATCCGGGCCAGCGCCTCGCCTTCGCCGGCCATCGCATGAGCCAAAGCCGCATGCACATCGGCGAAGGCCACGCCGGGGGCCGGGAACCGCTCCGCCGCATAGGCGCTGATCGCCCGCCACCGCGCCGGATCCACAGGAACCCCCGCCAGCTCCGCCCGGTAGAAGATCGCCGCCATGTCGGTCAGCACGTTCAGCGGCGGCCCCGCCCCGCTTTCGGGCGCGATGTCGGCGTCGATCACCGCCCACATCGTCTCGACGTCCCCCCGCTCCAGCGCCCAGAGCGCCACATGCCAGTTCACATGGCAATGCAGCAGCCCGCCCCGCGCATAGTCCGCCCGCCAGGCGTCGAGATAGGCGAAGCCGGCCTCCGTCTCCCCGTTCTCGTAGTAGAGATGGCTGCGGATATGGGCCGCGTTGGCGTTGCGCGGATTGCCGTCGAGCGCGCGGGCGATGGTCGCGTCCGCGGGCCCGGTCGCCCCGGCCTCCATCTGCGCGAAGGCGTGCTGGGCGAGGAACCACCAGTCGTCGCCGTAGTGGGGCGCGAGGGCCGAGGTGAAGGCCAGCTGCTCCGCCTCCCGCCCCGTAAGACCCGAAAAACCGATCAGGCCGAAGACGCCCATGCAGGGCTGGATCGCCATCGCGTCGCGCGGATGCTCGGCGGCGTGGGCGCGGATCGCGGCGAGCGCCTCGGCCCCCCGGCCCTCGACCAGCAGACCCAGCGCGTGCAGCTGCCCCGCCTCACGCCCGGTGAGCGCGCGCGTCCCCGCGCAAGCGCGGGCGTCAGCCAGCGCGGCGCGGGCGCCGGCCGGGTCGGCGCGCGCCTGGCGTTCGCGGGCGAGGCCCAGATGGGCCAGCGCGAAATCCGGATCCTCCGCCACCGCCCGCGCGAACGCCGCCTCCACGCCCGCGTCGGAGGCGAGGAACAGGTCCATCCCCGCCGCATAGGCGTCCCGCGCCGCGGGCGAGCCGGTGCTCAGGGCGTTGTCGTAGCGGTCGCGCAGCATCGGGCCGTCCTCCTGATCCTTTTGAGGGAGCCTAGCACGCCCCGCCGCGACGGAGATCACAACGGGGCGAGCGGGGCGCGCGCCCCCCGCCTCACCGAACCGAAAACCCCCGCCGCGGGGGCGCCGCGGCGGGGGTCCGGGTCAGGCCCCGAAACGGGCCTGCGCCTCACTTCTTCGAAATGCGCCCGTCCACATAGGGCTTGTAGGGGGCGTGGGCCGAGAGGTAGTCGGCCACCACCTCCTCCAGCCCCGGGCCGAAATCATAGGCGTCGGTCGCGCCGGTGGCGAAGGTCTTGTAGCCGTCGCCGCCCGACCGCATGTAGTTGTTCGACACCACGCCGTAGACCTTCTCGGGGTCGAGCGGCGCGCCGCTGACCTCCACCGACACGATGCGCGCGCCGACGGGCGCGGCCGGATCCCACACGAAGCTGAGCCCCGCGACCTGCGGGAACCGCCCGGCGCCTTCCTCGACCTGGGAGACCCCGTTCTCCAGCGCCGCCACCACATCCGCGCCCTTGATCCTGAAGGTCGCGAGCGTGTTCTGGAACGGCAGCACGGTCAGCACCTCGCCCATGGTGACTTCGCCCTGGTCGATCGAGGCGCGCAGCCCGCCGCCATTGGTGATCGCCATGTCGATGCCCTGGGACTTCACCCGGTCGAGCATCGCGTCGGCCACCAGCACGCCCATCGAGCAGACCTCGGCCCGGCAGGAGCCCTTGGAGCCGTCGATGGGCTCGGCGGTCGCCGCGACCACCTCTTCGCGGATCGCCTGCAGCGGCTCGGCCAGCTCCTCAAGCCGACCCTTGATCTGGGCGTTCTCGGCGACCGCGCCGTCGAGCAGCAGCGGCTCGCCGGACGCGGTCCTGATCGCGCCTTCGTCGTCGAAGACCACGTCGAGCCGACCCAGGAACTTGCCGTAGGCATAGGCGGAGACGATGGCCGTGTCGCCGCCGTCCGGGCCCTTGACCATGGTCGGATAGGGACCCTCGGCCTTCTCGTTGCTGTTCGAGAGCAGGGTGTTGGAGTGCCCGCCCACGATCACGTCG
>NZ_JBSRTQ010000089.1:0-18675 GCF_055129145.1 Albimonas sp.
CCGGGGCCGAGCGCGCCGCCGACCGCCCCGACGCGGCCCGCGCCGCGCTGGAGCGGGCCATCGCGCTGTTCCCCGAGGATCCGGCCAACCCGATCCGCCTGGCGCTGTTCGAACGCGACGAGCAGAATCTGGAGGGGGCGCTGGCCGCGGTCACGGCCGGGCTGGAGTCGCATCCCGACGACCTCACCCTGCTGCGCATCGCCGCCACCGTGGCGCGCGATCTCGACAAGATCGACGTCGCGGTGAAATACGGCGAGCAGCTGCTGGCCAAGAGCCCCGACAGCGTCCAGGACCGTTTCATCTACGCCACCCTGCTCGACAAGGCGCGGATGGACGGCCCGGCGGCGGGGATCTACCGCGAAGTCACCGAAAAGCAGCGCGACAACTGGGCGGCGATGAACAATCTCGCCCTGGTTCTGGTCCGACAGAACAAGGAGCAGGAAGCGCTGACCTATGCGCGCCGCGCGCTTCAGATCCAGCCCGACAACCCCGCGGTGATGCACACGCTGGGCTATGTGCTCTACAAGGTCGGCTCGCTGGGCGAGGCGGAGCGTCTGCTGGTCAAAGCCGTGGGCATGCTGCCCGACGAGGCGGAGATCCACTTCGATCTCGGCTACGTCATGCTGGCCCGCAGCCGGAAGGACGAAGCCAAGGCGGAGTTCGAGAAAGCGCTGGAGCTCGACCCCAACCACGAGGATGCGCCCAAGGTGCGGGATCTGATGTCCTCGTTCTGACCGGCGCCGCGTGCGGCACGAAAAAGGGCGGCGGCGCGGGTTACGCGCCGCCGCCCTTTTTTCATGCGCCGCCCTGCCCGGCCCCGCGAAGCCGGCGCCTGGCTCAGACCAGCCGGGACTGGCGCAGCGCCGCCTCGACGAAGCTGCGGAACAGCGGATGCGGGTCGAAGGGCTTGGACTTCAGCTCGGGATGGAACTGGACGCCGACGAACCAGGGATGGTTCGGCAGCTCCATGATCTCGGGCAGGCGACCGTCCGGCGACAGGCCCGAGAAGCGCAGCCCGCAGCTCTCCAGCCGCTCGCGATAGGCGATGTCGACCTCGTAGCGATGGCGGTGACGCTCCGAGATGTGGACGCCGCCATAGATCTCGGCCACCCGGCTGCCCGGCGTCAGCACGGCGTCATAGGCGCCGAGCCGCATGGTGCCGCCCTTGTCGTCGCCGACCTCGCGCTTCACGGTGCGGTTGCCCTCCACCCATTCGGACATGTGGAAGATCACTGGCTCGAAGCGGGCGTCGCCCGTCTCGTGGTCGAATTCCTGGGAGCCGGCGTTGGCGATCCCCACAAGATTGCGCGCCGCCTCGATCACCGCCATCTGCATGCCGAGGCAGATGCCCAGATAGGGCACCTCGCGTTCGCGCGCGAAACGGGCGGCGTTGATCTTGCCTTCCGTCCCTCGCTCGCCGAAGCCGCCGGGCACGATGATGCCGTGGAATCGCTCGAGATGGGGCGAGGGTTCGGATTTCTCGAAGATCTCGGCGTCCAGCCACTCGACCTTGACCCGCACCCGGCTGGCGATGCCGCCATGGGTCAGGGCCTCGTTGATCGACTTGTAGGCGTCTTCGAGCTGGGTGTATTTGCCGACGATGGCGATGCGGACTTCGCCGTCGGGGTTGTGCACGGCGTCCGACACCGCCTTCCACTTGGTCAGGTCCGGGCGCGGCGCCGGCGAGATCCGGAAGGCGTCGAGCACCGCCTGGTCGAGCCCTTCCTCGTGATAGACCAGCGGCGCGTCGTAGATGGTCTCGAGGTCGCGGGCCGCGATCACCCGCTCGGGCCGCACGTTGCAGAAAAGCGCGAGCTTTTCGCGCTCCTTCTCCGGAATCGCCTGGACCGAGCGGCAGACCAGCACGTCGGGAGCGAGGCCGATGGAGCGGAGTTCCTTCACCGAGTGCTGGGTCGGCTTGGTCTTCAGCTCTCCCGACGCCGCGATGAACGGCAGCAAGGTCAGGTGCACGAAGACGCAGTCGCCGGCCGGCTTCTCCTGCGCGAACTGGCGGATGGCCTCGAAGAAGGGCAGCCCCTCGATATCGCCGACGGTGCCGCCGATCTCGCAGAGCATGAAGTCGACCTCATCCTCGCCGATGCGGATGAAGTCCTTGATCTCGTTGGTGACGTGCGGAATCACCTGGATGGTCTTGCCCAGATAATCGCCGCGCCGCTCCCGCTCCAGCACGTTGGAATAGATGCGGCCCGAGGAGATCGAGTCGGTCTTGCGGGCGGCCACGCCGGTGAAGCGTTCGTAATGGCCGAGGTCGAGGTCGGTTTCGGCGCCGTCGTCGGTGACGAAGACCTCGCCATGCTCGAACGGGCTCATCGTGCCGGGGTCGACGTTGAGATAGGGGTCCAGCTTGCGCAGCCGCACCGAAAAGCCGCGCGCCTGCAGCAAGGCGCCCAGCGCGGCCGAGGCGAGCCCTTTGCCGAGGCTCGAAACCACGCCGCCGGTGATGAAGATGAAGCGCGCCATGGAGGGGGTTCCCGTGATCGGATCGACAGGCGTCCGGGAGCGGGCGCCGATTGCGCCCGGCCCTATGCACGGGAGTCACGAACTACAGGATTTCGTGGCCCGAAACAAGCCGGACGCTACTAGAAGTAGGGCGAAGCGTTTGTGCGTTGGGCCGGCCAGATCGGCCGGCGGCGGGATGGTGGGCGGTGACGGGATCGAACCGCCGACATCCTCGGTGTAAACGAGGCGCTCTGCCAGCTGAGCTAACCGCCCGGGTCGGGGCGTTGGATAGGCGAGGCGGGGCGGGGCGTCAACGGGGCGCCGGAGCGCCGCGGCCATGGCGGGACCGCCGCAATTGGAATTTCTGACGCTTCGAAAAAGTCGTATGATGAGATCAAGCGTCCTTTCGTTCATCGCCCTCCCGGCGAAACGGCCTGCGTCCTCGTCCGCCTGCGTATGACAGATTGCGAAACAAGGAATTCGCCATGCGACAGAGACCGCCGACCCTCGCCGCCCTGGGGCTGTTGCTCATCTCCGCGCCGATCTCGGCCCAAGCGCTGGCGGTGACGTTCGACTTCGCCTCCGACGACGGCGCGATGCAGGGTCGGATCTCCGGAGAGGACCTCGATCATGACGGCTGGATCAGCTTCGACCCGTGGGACGGCCTCCATGAGCTGACGCGCTTCGAAATCCGGTTCCGCTTCCTGACGGAGTTCTGCGACCCCCTCACGGGATCCTGCGAAACCGCCGCAGACGAACGCCGCTATGACCTCGACGACCTGTTTCAGGCCGCTGTCTCGATCGCGGGGCTGGATCTGGCGCGCAACGGCGGCGCGCCGCCTTCGAGCTGGGTCTCGTTCTATGGCGAGAACCCGCCCGAATCGATGCAGACCCGCACGACCGGCGGGACGTTGTCGACCCGGTTGACCTATGCCGGCACGCGCTATGACCTGACCGAGACGCAGGATTTCGCCGGGTTCAACGTGCTGCCGTCTCCCCTGCCCGCCACCGCGCCCGCCCTGATCGGCGGCCTGGGGCTGCTGGCGTTGCTGCGCATGCGCCGGACCGCCTGAGGCGGACCTCATCCGTCGCGAAGGGCGCGGACGGCGTCGGCCAGCGCATGCCATGGCGCGGGGTCCCAATGGCCGGACGCCGCGCCCGACGTGCTGGGCAGCACCCAGCACGCGGCGCCCGCCCATCGGACAGTTTGCGGGCCGCAGACCAGGCGTCGGCTCGCCACGCCCAGGGCGGTCGCGGCGGGGCGTTTGCCGTTGAAGGCGACGATTCGAGGGGCCGCCGCTTCCAGCCGCCTTCGCAGACCCTCGGGGTCGTCCGCCGCCCGGCTGAGGCTCGCGTCCGGAGCGCTTTCGCGCGGGTTCATGTCGCTGAGGCCGATGCCCAGGGGGAGGAGCGTCGGGAACGCCTCGGGCTTCAACCGGCATGGGGTCAGCCCCGTCTCCGCCAGAATCGGCCAGAACCGGTTGCCGGGGCCCGCGTAATAGGCGCCCCGCAGCGCCGAGACCCGGCCGGCGGCCGATCCGACGAAGACCACATGCAGGCCGGGGGCCAGCAGCTCCGGCAACGGCCGGGGCGAAGCCGCGTCGGGCCCATGCGAAACGGGGCGGGCGGAGGTCACCCGCCCGCCCCGATGCGGTCCGTCTGCGGCGGAGGAGGGCGCGTCACCCGACCCAGCCCCCGCCCGCCCGGCTCAATGCGCCCGGATCTCGGCCGCGGCCGCGGTCTCGGCCCCGCCGCGCGAGGCGGCTTCGGCGTCGGCCGCCGTCCACTCCACCGGCTCCGGCTTGCGGATCAGGGCGTGGGCCAGCACCTCGGTGACGTTCTCCACCGGGATGATCTCCAGCCCCCGCTTCACATTGTCGGGGATGTCCGGCAGGTCCTTCACGTTGTCCTTCGGGATCATCACCACCTTGATGCCGCCGCGCAGGGCGGCGAGCAGCTTCTCCTTCAACCCGCCGATCGCCAGCACATTGCCCCGCAGCGTGACCTCGCCGGTCATGGCGATGTCCTTGCGGACCGGGATGTCGGTCAGCACCGAGACGATGCTGGTCACCATCCCCACGCCGGCCGAGGGCCCGTCCTTCGGCGTCGCGCCTTCGGGCACGTGAACGTGGATGTCGATCTTCTCGAACTCGGGCGGCTTGATCCCGAGGCTGGGCGCCTTGGAGCGCACCCAGGACGAGGCCGCGTCGATCGACTCCTTCATCACGTCGCCGAGCTTGCCGGTGGTCTTCATCCGACCCTTGCCCGGCAGCTTCAGCGCTTCGATCTGCAGCAGCTCGCCGCCGACCTCGGTCCAGGCGAGGCCGGTGACCACGCCGACCTGATCGGTCTCCTCGGCCAGGCCGAAGCGGAACCGCTGCACGCCCAGGTGCTGGTGCATCTTCGCGACGTCGACATGCACCGACTTCGCCCCGTCCTTGACGATCTCGGTGATCGCCTTGCGGCAGGACTTGGCCAGCTCCCGCTCCAGGTTCCGGACGCCGGCCTCGCGGGTGTAGCAACGAATGATCTCGAGGATCGCCGCGTCCTCCACCTGGTATTCCGTCGCCTTCAGACCGTGGCCCTTCATCTGCTTGGGCAGCAGGTGACGCTTGGCGATCTCGAGCTTCTCGTCCTCGGTGTAGCCGGAGATCGAGATGATCTCCATGCGGTCGAGCAGCGGCCGCGGCATGTTGTAGGTGTTCGCCGTGGTCAGGAACAGCACGTTGGAGAGGTCGTATTCCACCTCCAGGTAGTGATCCATGAAGGTCGCGTTCTGTTCGGGGTCGAGCACCTCCAGCATCGCCGAGGCCGGGTCGCCGCGGAAATCCTGGCCCATCTTGTCGATCTCATCGAGCAGGATCAGCGGGTTGACGGTCTTGGCCTTCTTCATCGACTGGATGACCTTGCCGGGCATCGAGCCGATATAGGTGCGCCGATGGCCACGGATCTCCGCCTCGTCCCGGACGCCGCCGAGCGAGATGCGGATGAATTCGCGCCCCGTCGCCTTGGCGATGGAGCGGCCGAGCGAGGTCTTGCCGACGCCCGGAGGGCCGACGAGGCACAGGATCGGGCCGCGCAGCTTGGTCGAACGCTTCTGCACCGCGAGGAACTCGACGATCCGCTCCTTGACCTTCTCCAGGCCGAAATGGTCGTCGTCGAGAATCTTCTCGGCGTTGGCGAGGTCCTTCTTGACCCGGCTGCGCTTCGACCACGGGATCGACAGCATCCAGTCGAGATAGTTGCGCACCACGGTCGCCTCGGCCGACATCGGGGCCATGTTGCGCAGCTTCTTCAGCTCCGCCAGGGCCTTGTCGTTGGCTTCCTTGGTCAGCTTGGCGGCGTCGATGCGGTCTTCATAGTCGCCGATCTCGTCGCGCCCGTCTTCGCCTTCGCCCAGCTCGCGCTGGATCGCCTTCATCTGCTCGTTCAGATAGTATTCGCGCTGGGTCTTCTCCATCTGGGTCTTGACCCGGCTCTTGATCTTCTTTTCGACCTTGAGCACCGAGATCTCGCCCTGGATCAGCCCGTAGATCCGCTCCAGCCGCGCCTCCACCGACAGCGTCTCCAGCAGGGACTGCTTTTCGGAGAGCTTGACCGAGAGATGACCGGCGATGGTGTCGGCGAGCCGCGAGGGGCTGTCGACATCGGCGATCGAGCCCAGAGCCTCATCGGGCACGGACTTGTTGAGCTTGACGTATTTCTCGAACTCATCGGCGAGCGTGCGGGTCATCGCCTCGACCGCGTCGGCGTCGCCGATCTCTTCCTCGAGCAGGTCGGCCTTCGCCTCGAAATACGGCTCGGGCGAGACGAAATCGGTGATCCGGGCGCGGCGCTGGCCTTCGACCAGCACCTTGACCGTGCCGTCGGGCAGCTTCAGCAGCTGCAGCACGTTGGCGACGACGCCGGTCCGGTAGATGTCCTTCTCGGACGGGTTGTCCTCGCCGGCATCGGTCTGCGAGGCGAGCAGGATCTGCTTGTCGGCGCGCATCACTTCTTCGAGCGCGCGCACGGATTTCTCGCGGCCCACGAAGAGCGGCACGATCATGTGCGGGAAAACGACGATGTCGCGAAGCGGCAGAACCGGCAGGGTGACGGTCTGGGGCGTGACGCTCGACTTGGACTCGGCCATGTTCTTTTCCTTTTCGGCGGAGCGCCCCGTCCCTCTCGCAGGCGACGTGGCGCCCCCGCAGGAGCCTTGGGCGGCCAGCCGGAGCCAGGGCCGCCTCAGACCATCAAATTGGCCTTCCATCGCGCGGGTTTCAAGTCACGCTGCGGCGCAAGCGTGACTCCAAAAGGTTAACACATTGCGACCAGGGCGTTTGACGGACGAAATGCGGGGCGGGTGCTGCGTCGCGGAAGCGGGCGGCGGGCCTTCGGGATGGCAGGGATCGCCGGTTTCGCCCCCCAAACGACGACGGCGCCCTATCGGGCGCCGTCGCTTGGGTGTCTCCGGTCGTCGATGTCGCAGACCGTGGCGTCAGGAGGCCGAAGCCTTGGCGTCCTGGTCGCCCTTCTTGTCCGCATAGATCAGCAGCGGCTGGGCGCGGCCTTCGACCACTTCGTCGTTGACCACGACCTCCTCGACCCCTTCGGCGCCGGGCAGGTCGAACATGGTGTCGAGCAGCACGTTCTCGAGGATCGAGCGGAGGCCGCGCGCGCCGGTCTTGCGGTCGATGGCCTTGCGGGCCACGGCGCGCAGCGCCGGCTCGGTGAAGCTGAGCTTCACATCCTCCATCTCGAACAGGCGCTGGTACTGCTTGACCAGGGCGTTCTTCGGCTCCGACAGGATCTGCACGAGCGCGGGTTCGTCCAGGTCCTTCAGGGTCGCGATCACCGGCAGACGGCCGACGAACTCGGGGATCAGGCCGAATTTCAGAAGATCCTCGGGCTCCAGCTCCGCCAGCACATCGCCGATGCGGCGGTCGTCCACCGACCGCACTTCGGCGCCGAAGCCCATGGCGGAGCCTTTGCCGCGCTGGGAGATGATCCGGTCGATGCCTGCGAACGCGCCGCCGCAGATGAACAGGATGTTGGTCGTGTCCACCTGCAGGAACTCCTGCTGGGGATGCTTGCGCCCGCCCTGCGGCGGCACGGAGGCCACGGTGCCCTCCATGATCTTCAGCAGCGCCTGCTGGACGCCCTCGCCCGACACGTCGCGGGTGATCGAGGGGTTGTCCGACTTGCGGGAGATCTTGTCGACCTCGTCGATGTAGACGATGCCGCGCTGCGCCCGCTCCACATTGTAATCGGCCGACTGCAGGAGCTTGAGGATGATGTTCTCCACATCCTCGCCCACATAGCCCGCCTCGGTCAGCGTGGTGGCGTCGGCCATGGTGAACGGCACGTCGAGGATCCGCGCCAGCGTCTGAGCCAGCAGGGTCTTGCCGCACCCGGTCGGGCCGATCAGCAGGATGTTGGACTTGTTGAGTTCGACATCCTGCTGCTTGGCGGCGTGGTTGAGCCGCTTGTAATGGTTGTGCACCGCGACCGAGAGCACCCGCTTGGCGGTTTTCTGCCCGATCACGTAGTCGTCGAGAACCTGGCAGATCTCGGTCGGCGTGGGGACGCCGTCGGAGGACTTCACCAGGGAGGTCTTCGTCTCCTCCCGGATGATGTCCATGCACAGCTCGACGCATTCGTCGCAGATGAACACGGTCGGTCCCGCGATCAGCTTGCGCACCTCATGCTGACTCTTCCCGCAGAAAGAGCAGTAGAGGGTGTTCTTCGAGTCCGATCCGGTCTGCTTGGTCATCCAGTTCTCCCGCCCGCGGTCGCCGCCGCAGGGCCACCCTAGGGTCACGACCCTTAAGGGATCGCTAGCCCGGGGGCCGCGAATCCCGGCCTGAGGGCCATTGGTGCATGTCGCCGCGACGGGCGCAAGGTCGAAACCCTGACGATCCCGCGCGTTCCGCGCGCCGCCCCGAACGGGCGACGCCGGAAATTCTCTTTACGTCACAGGCTCTTCCGGCGTCTCTCGGCTGGTCACGATGGTGTCGATCAGACCCCAGTCGCGGGCCTTCTCCGCCGTCATGAAATTGTCGCGCTCCAGCGCGCGCTCCACCGTGTCGTAGTCCTGGCCGGTATGCTCGACATAGATCTCGTTCAACCGGCGCTTGAGCGCCTCGGTCTCGCGCGCATGGATCAGGATGTCCGTCGCCTGGCCCTGATAGCCGCCCGAGGGCTGGTGCACCATGATCCGGCTGTTGGGCAGCGAGAAGCGCATGTCCTTGGCCCCGGCGGTCAGCAGCAGCGAGCCCATGGACGCCGCCTGCCCGATGCACAGCGTCGAGACCTTGGGCCGGATGTATTGCATGGTGTCGTAGATCGAGAGCCCCGACGTCACCACCCCGCCCGGGGAGTTGATGTACATCGAGATCTCTTTCTTCGGATTCTCGGCCTCGAGGAACAGCAGCTGCGCCACGATCAGCGTGGACATGCCGTCATGCACCGGGCCGGAAACGAAGATGATCCGTTCCTTCAGCAGGCGCGAGAAGATGTCGTAGGCCCGTTCGCCCCGCGCGGTCTGTTCGACCACCATGGGCACGAGCGTGTTCATGTAGAATTCGGTCGGGTCCTGCATGTGGACGGGCCTTTCGCTGAGCGGGGCGCGGCCGGCGCCGAGGAGGCGGCGCGGCGGCGCATGAAACGGATACGTGCCCATGAGTCCTATGCGCTCGCTCGGGGGGCTTCAAGGGCGGGCGGCGCGACGGGCGTCAGCCTCGCCTGCCGCTGGATAAGGAAGGATTAACGCGGCGCGGCTTCGCGGCGACCGCGGAACGACGCCCCGACCGGCCGTCGCGCCGCGCCGCCCGCGGCCCCGCCAGGGCCCGCGCGTGCGGATCGCCGCCGCACGTGGGACGCGCGGCGGCGGGGAAGCTGCATGGTGGAAACCTCGCCCGTCGCGGCCCGGGACGCGCCCCCGGACCGCGACGGCCTGAGCGCCGCTCAGACCGTGTGGATGTCGAAATGCGAGGCGTCGAGATCGGCGCGGTCGACGCCGACCAGCAGGATCCGGGTCTGATCCGACACGATCAGCGCATCGCCGCGCCGCTCGCGGATCTCCAGATCCTCGAAGCTGATCGCCGAGGTGGTCAGCGAGACATGATCGAAGTCGAGGTCGAAATCGCGCACCACCTCGAACCCGTCGAGCGGCCCGACCTCCACCGTGTCATGGCCGGAGCCGGTGAAGATCACGTCGCGCCCGGGACCGCCGGACAGCACGTCGTCCCCGGCCCCGCCCCACAGCTTGTCGAAGCCGGCCTGACCGTAGATGTGGTCGTCGCCGGCATTGCCGAACAGACGGTCGACGCCCTCCTTCACCCGGCCGATGCGGCCGATCTCGAACTCGCCGAAGATGAAGTCGTCGCCGGCCCCGCCGCGGATCACGTCATTGCCGCCGGTGGCGCTGTCGTCGCGCAGGGCGCCGAAATCGCCGACCAGGATCTGCGCGCCGCGCCCGCCGCGGATCATGTCGTCGCCGCCGGTGACGTTGGCCCCGTTCTCCACGTCCCAGGCGTCGCCCACGAGACGCACCGCGCCGCCGCCGGTGATGCGGTCGTCGCCGCCGACCAGGCCGCCGTAGACCAGGAAGGCGTCGCCCGCCGCGAGTCCGCCGCCGCGGAGGGTCAGCACGTCGTCGCCGCCGAAGAGCGTGGTGTCGTCCTCGACCTCGCGCACGTCGCCGATCGCCGAGATGCGGGCGAGCTCGACGCCCGGCGCGTCTGCGTGGAAGATGCGCGGCCCGAGATAGGTGGCGGCGATGGTGTCTGCGCCGCCCTCGGCCACGCCCTCGGTCACCGAGAAGAAGTCGCCGTAGACGCCGGAATCCGCGCCGAGCGACCCCTTGATCAGGTCGTCGCCGCCCTGGGCCCGCCCCTCGGAGATGTCGACATAGACGCCGTCCCCCGCGAGATGCACGCCGTCGCGGGCCGCGCCGACGATCAGCCGGTCGTCGCCGCGGAGCATCGCGCTCCAGAACATGTTGGACTCGCTCCGCACGTAGCCGGACGCGTTGTCGGCGTCGCCGTAGTCGAAGACGAAGCTCGAGATCGCGCGGGAGAAGCCGCCGATGGTGATGTCGGGCGCGTCCATCGCGCCGTTCTCCAGCGTGATGGCGACGGCGTTGGCCCTGCCGCTCTCGGGCACGGGTCCGACGGCCTGGGTGAAGCCGCGGCCGGCGACCTCGATCATGTCGCCGGCGGTGGAGGCGTATTCGAAGCGCTCGGAGCCGCGCAGCCGGCCGGAGTCGAAGTCGATGCCGGGCGTCTCCATATCGAAGGCGACCGAAAGGTTGGTGAGATCGATGCGCGCCATGCGCCTCTCCTGATGTTGGCGGCGCGTCGCGCGGGCGGGATCCGGGGCCCGGAAGGGTCCGTGGAAACGACCGGCGGCGCCCGCCGCGGGGTCGCGCCGAAGGGCGGCGCGTCCGGTTGGGGTCGAGACTCAGGAAGCCCCCGGATTCGGACTTTCTTAAGGGTTTTTAGCGGCGTGCGGCGTGAAGTTGAGAGATGAATTGAGGCCGGATTTCGGCCGGCAGGCGAAGCGTCGACCGGCGGGCGGCCCGCCCTAAACGCGGACGGCCCGCCCCCGGTTTGACCGGGGGCGGGCCGCCGCATCGTTCTTTTCAGGCCGTTTGGGGCCGGACCGTTTCAGGCCGGTCTCTCCGGGATGCGCCGAGACGCGCCCGGTCGGGCCTCAGGCCTCGGCCTTCTCGTCCTCGGCGTCGAGCGCTTCCAGCTGGGCCTGCAGCTCGTCCTTGGTCACCGAGGTCTCGGTGACGGTGGCGAGCTCGAGGATGTAGTCGACGACCTTGTCCTCGAAGAGCGGCGCGCGGATCTGCTGCATCGCCCCTTCGTTCTGCTGGACGTAATCGAAGAACGCCTTCGGCGGCACGTTCATCTGCTGGGCCTGGCGCACGATGGCCTGGACGATCTCGTTCTCCGACACCTGGATGTCATTGCGCGAGCCGGTCTCGGCCAGCAGCAGGCCGAGGCGCACGCGGCGCTCGGCGAGCTTGCGGTGCTCGTCGGTGGTCTCGACCGAACCGTGGTCGTGGCCCTGCACCTCGGGGTGATCCTCATGCCAGAGCTGGTGCGCGATCTGGTTGGCCTCGATCTCCAGCAGGGCGGGCGGCAGCTCGAAGGTCACGGCCGTGTCCAGCGCGTCGAGCAGCTTGCGCTTGACCAGCGCGCGCGAGGCGACGCCGTATTCGGACTCGAGCTTCTCGCGGATCTGGCCCTTGAGGTCCTCGAGATTCTCGGCCCCGAACTTCTCGGCCATCGCGTCGTCGATCTGGGCGTCGACCGGATAGGCGATCGCCTTGATCGTGCAGGTGAAGACCGCTTCCTTGCCGGCGAGGTTCGCGGCCTGGTAGTTCTCGGGGAAGGTCACCGTCACGTCGCGCACGTCGCCGACATGGGCGCCGGTCAGCTGATCCTCGAAGCCGGGAATGAACGAGCCCGAGCCGATCTCCAGCGGGAAGTCCTCGCCGGCGCCGCCTTCGAAGGCCTCGCCGTCGACGCGGCCCACGAAGTCGATCGTGGCCTGGTCGCCGGTCTCGATATACCCGCCCTCGGCGCGCGGCTCGAAGGACTTGGCGTTCTTGGCCAGGCTCTCCAGCGCTTCCTGAACGGCTTCGTCCTCGACCACGGCGACGGGCTTGTCGAGCGTGATGGCGGCGAAGTCGGGGGTCGGCACTTCGGGGAGCTTGTCATAGGACAGCACGACCTGCAGGTCGTCGCCCTCGTCGAAGTCCTCGTTGGTGACCTTGATGTCGGGCTGAAGCGCCGGACGGTCGCCGGTCTTCTCGAAGTGCTCGCGCACCGCGCCGTCGACCGATTCCTGCACCACTTCGCCCAGGAAGGACTTGCCGAACATCTTCCTGAGCAGCGGCAGCGGGGCCTTGCCCTTGCGGAAGCCCTTCATCTGGACTTCGGCGCGGGCCGCGACCAGCTTCTCGTTCATCTTGTCGGCCAGCTCGGACGCGGGGAGCGTCATGGCATAGGCCCGGCTGAGCCCCTCGGACTTCGTTTCGACGACCTGCATCTGCGTATCCTGCTCCAGCATCTCGGCTTCGGGCGTCGCGCGCGTCCCCGATCTGGGGTCGCGGCGGCCCGGAATTCGCGTCTCCCCTTCCGGCGGCCGCGCGGTGGGGCGCGGGTCGGTCCGGGAGACTGGTGCGGGCGGAGGGACTTGAACCCCCACGCCTTGCGGCACGAGGACCTAAACCTCGCGTGTCTACCATTCCACCACGCCCGCAGCGGCCGACGCCGGGCGGGACCCGGCGCGGATTCCGCGGGGGAGTAGCAGGGATGCGCGGCGGGTGCGAGTCGAAAAAGGCCGTGGCGGGCGCCGGGGCGAAGGTTGAAAGACCATGAAACCCGCCGCAACGGCGCCCCGCCGCGCGGGCCTGACGGGGCCGCCGGCGCGAGGGCCGTCGCGCGGCTCCCGTCCCCGGGGCGTCAGGGGGCGGCGAGGGCGCGGAACACGGCCGGCAGCGCTTCGGGCAGATCCTCGGCGATCAGGCCGGGGCCGAAGGTCCGCGCCGCTTCCACATGCAGCCAGGCCCCGGCCTGCGCCGCCGCGAAGGGGCCGAAGCCGCGCGCCATCAGCCCGCAGATCAGCCCGGCCAGCACGTCGCCGGACCCCGCCGTCGCCAGCCACGGCGCTTCGCGCCCATAGGCGGCCGAGGCCACCGCCGACCGCCCGTCGGGCGTCGCGATCACCGTATCCGGCCCCTTCAGCAGCACCACGGCCCCCGCCCGCGCCGCCGCCGCACGCGCCGCATCCAGTCGCGACATCGCCGGCCCGGCCTCCGCCGGCGCCGCCAGCCTCGCGGCGATGTCGGGGAACAGCCGCCGGAATTCGCCCATATGCGGGGTCAGCACCACGTCGGCGCGCAGCCGGACGAACAGCGTCTCGGGCGCGCCCTCGAAAGCCGTCAGCGCGTCCGCGTCCAGCACCGTGGGTTTCGCGAGGTCCAGTGCCGCGAACACCAGGTCCTGCGTCCGCTCGCCCGCTCCCAGTCCCGGCCCGAGGCAGAGGGCGGAGACCTTGCCGATCCCCTCCATCCCCGCCAGGCCCGCGCCATCCGCCACCCGGCGCAGCATGATCGCGTCGAGCCGCGCGGCATTCTCGATCAGCGCCGCCGGGGGCGCGCCCAGCGTCACCAGCCCCGCGCCCACCCGCAGCGCCGCGCGCGCCGCGAGCCGCGCCGCCCCGCCGCGCCCGACCCCGCCGGCGAGCACCAGCGCATGACCGTGATCGTATTTATGCGCCCTCCGCCGCGCGCCTTTCAGCAGGCGCGCGGCGGACGGCGCGCCGGCGAGCCTCGCGGCGGCGGGCGCGGCCTCCGTCGTTTCGGCCTCGGTCAGCCCGATATCGACCACGCTCAGCGATCCGCAGACCGACGGCCCGCTCCCGAGGTGATGCCCGGTGCGCGGCCGATGAAAGGTCGCCGTCAGCCAGGCGAGCGCCGGCACGCCCGCCTGGCCCAGTCCGCGGCCGCTGTCGAGGCAGAGCCCGCTCGGCCCGTCCACCGCCACCAGCCGCCCGTCGAGCGCGCCCGATGCCGAGAGCGCCGCCAGCGGCGCCGCGACCTCCGCCGGCAGGGGCCGGGTCAGGCCGCCGCCGAACAGCGCGTCGATCACCAGGTCGGGCGCGCGGCCCTCCGCGCCCCCCTCCCCCGCGGCGATCACCGCATCGGCGTCCCAGTTCAGCGTCTCGCCCCCCGCCGCCCAGTCCGCCGCGGCCGCGGCCGCATCCTCGGGCCGGCGCGCCGGATCGCCCCAGGAGAACAGCGTCACCGCCCAGCCCCGCGCCGCCAGCAGCCGCGCCACGACGAAGCCGTCGCCGCCATTGTTCCCCGGCCCGCACAGCACCAGCGCGGCGCGCGCGCCATGCGCGAGCTCCGGCGCCCTCGCCAGCGCCGCGGCCACCACGCCGGCGCCCGCCCGCTCCATCAGCGCGCGCCCCGACACGCGCCCCGCCCTCATCGCCAGGGCCTCCACGGCCTTCATCTCGCCGGCGGTCAGCAGCTGCATCGCAAGATCCCCTCATCGGCCAGGCGCCGGAGACGGGCGCTCCGGCGTCATTCATCTCCGGCCGCATTCATCGCCCACGACTTGGGCAGATTGCCCTATGATTAGGCGCCGGCGCGCGATTCCCGCTTCGCCGCCGACCCGCGGACCCGCCCCCCATTGCATCCGTCGGAGTGAAATGCTTGGCATGAGCCCTGCATAACATCTTGCGAACACGGCGGCGGGGGCGGCCGACCGGAAGCGCAGCAACCGAAGGAGCCCGAGGTCCATGAAGAAGATCGAGGCCGTCATCAAGCCGTTCAAGCTCGACGAGGTGAAGGAAGCTCTGCAGGAGATCGGGGTCCAGGGTCTGAGCGTGATCGAGGCCAAGGGCTTCGGGCGCCAGAAGGGGCATACCGAGCTCTATCGCGGCGCGGAATACGTCGTGGATTTCCTTCCCAAGATGAAGCTCGAGGTGGTGCTCGAGGACGACATGGTCGAGCGCGCCGTGGAGGCGATCGTCGCCGCCGCGCGCACCGGCAAGATCGGCGACGGCAAGATCTTCGTCACCAATGTCGAGCAGGCCATCCGCATCCGCACCGGGGAAGAGGGCGCCGACGCGCTCTGACCCCCTGCCGAACCATCCCGCCGGGGTCGTCGCAGACCCGGCGGCCACGCCACGCGCCCGCGGCAGCCGGCGCCGGAACACTCCAGGAGAGGATCACGCATGACCGACGCAAGTTCCGTTCTCAAGATGATGAAGGACGAAGAGGTCGAATACCTCGATCTTCGCTTCGTCGACCCGCGCGGCAAGCTGCAGCATGTGACCGCGATCCAGGACGTCATCGACGAGGATTTCCTGACCGAGGGCTTCATGTTCGATGGTTCGTCCATCGCCGGCTGGAAGTCGATCGACAAGTCGGACATGAAGCTGATGCCCGATCTGGCCTCGGTCTACATGGACCCGTTCTTCGCCGAGAAGACGCTCTGCGTGCACTGCGACGTGCTCGAGCCCGACACCAACGAGTCGTATGAGCGCGACCCGCGCGGCACCGCCAAGAAGGCCGAGGAGTACGTGCGCACCTCCGGCATCGGCGATGACAGCTACTGGGGTCCCGAGGCCGAATTCTTCATCTTCGACGATGTGAAATACGCCGTCGAGATGAACAAGGTGTCCTTCGAGGTCGACGCCGTCGACGGCGCCTGGAACTCGGACACCGACTACGAGATGGGCAACTCGGGCATGCGCCCGCTGGTCAAGGGCGGCTACTTCCCGCTCCCCCCCGTCGACCACATGCAGGACATCCGCGGCGAGATGCTCTCGACCATGAAGCGGATGGGCATGAAGGTGGACAAGCACCACCACGAGGTCGCCTCGACCCAGCATGAGCTGGGCCTGGTGTTCGGCTCGCTCACCGGGCAGGCCGACAACATCCTCAAGTACAAGTACGTGATCCAGCAGGTCGCCGCGGCCTACGGCAAGTCGGCGACGTTCATGCCGAAGCCGATCTCGGGCGACAACGGCTCGGGCATGCACGTCAACCAGTCGATCTGGAAGGACGGCAAGCCGCTCTTCGCCGGCGACAAGTATGCGGACCTCTCGTCCGAGGCGCTGTGGTACATCGGCGGCATCCTGAAGCACGCCAAGGCGCTCAACGCCTTCACCAACCCGTCGACCAACTCCTACAAGCGCCTGATCCCCGGCTTCGAGGCTCCGGTGCTGCTGGCCTACTCCGCCCGCAACCGCTCCGCGTCCATCCGCATCCCATGGACGGAGTCGCCGAAGGCCAAGCGCGTCGAGACCCGATTCCCCGATCCGACCGCCAACCCCTACCTGGCGTTCTCGGCGCTGCTGATGGCCGGCCTCGACGGCATCAAGAACAAGATCGATCCGGGCGAAGCGGCCGACAAGGACCTCTACGACCTGCCCCCCGAGGAACTGGCCGGCATCCCGACCGTCTGCGGCTCGCTGCGCGAAGCGCTGAACTCGCTGGAGGACGACTACGAGTTCCTCACCGCGGGCGACGTGTTCACCCGCGACCAGATCGAGGGCTACGCCGAGCTGAAGTGGGAGGAGGTCTACGCCTTCGAGCACTGCCCGCACCCGATCGAGTACAAGATGTACTACAACCTCTGATCCTGCCGGATCGGAAGGACCCATCGGACGAACAGGGGGGCGGCGCCGCGCGGCGCCGCCCTTTTTCGTGAGCTCTCTTGCGTGGGCGCCGTCTCGCGAGCCCGTGAAAGGCGCCCGGCCGAAGCGCCCCGCAGCCGTCCCGCGCCCGGCGCCGCCGGCGTCCCCGCCGCAACGCCGCGCGGGCGCCTCGCCGCCGCCTGCGCCGCGCCGGGCGCGCGGCACGCCTGCACCGGCGCGACGTCGGGGGGGGCGCGATGCCGTTGTTTTCATGTGCGTTTCATCACATTCGCGCGTCACGCCGCTTTCCCGCGCCCCAAGCCTGTGCCAGACTTTCCCTTACGACATGCAGAGGGGAGGCTCCGCGCCATGACCGACCACATCCGCCGCCTGCCCGCGCCCGACCGCGGCAGCTACGCCCAGGCGCTCAGCCTGCTGGAGGTGATCGACGGCCCCGACGGCGGCCCGCCGGGCCATGCCATCGTCGCCCATATCGACAGCGGGGTCGCGCCGCATCCCGGCATCGGCTGGCCCCCCGGCGCCCCGCCGCCCGCCTGGCTGCTGCTCGACCGCGGCCGCAACTTCGTCGACGGCCCCTGCGACCAGTTCGACCCGCCCCCGCCCGGCGTCGACGCAACCGCCCTGTGCGCGATGCAACGGACCGCCTCCCCCCAGGCCGGGCTGATCGAATATCCCGATCACGGGGTCAAAACCCTCTCGACGCTCTGCGGCCCCCGCGGCGCGCCGCTTCAGGGCGTGGCCCCCGGCGTGCGGGTGATCCCCTACCGGGTCTCGAACGGTCCGCTGTTCTACGCGTCCTCCGGCCCCGCCATGCAGACCCGCGCCACCGCGCGATTGGGGTGGGCCATCGAGCATGCGCTCGCCCAGGACCCGCAGCCGGGCGTGATGTCGATCTCGATGGGCAATCCCGGTTTCGCGGGGATCTTCGAACCGATCCGCGCCCTGCTGGGCGGCGAGATGGGCATGGCCCCCAACGTCGCCCCTGCGGTCAACCGCGCCTATGAGGCCGGCGTGATCCTTTGCTGCGCCGCGGGCCAGGTGATCGACGGCGTGATTTTTCCGGCGCGCTGGGACCGGACCATCGGCGTCGCGGGCTACGACGTGCAGGGCACGGGCGGCCAGTGCCGCCACTACCCGCCCGGCGGCTATCGCGACCGCGACGCCGAACGCTGGGTGGACATCCACGCCCAGGCCATGCGGATCAACCGCGCCGGCTTCGACATGACCAAAACCCCGCCCCTCGCCTGCTGGGCCGAGGACACGGACGAGGCCGAGCCGTCGGGCACCTCCTACGCCACGCCGCAGGTGGCCGCCGCCGCCGCGCTGTGGCGCACCTGGCACGCGGCGGAACTGGAGAGGCTCTACCGCGCCCCCGCCGACCGCTGGAAGATCGTCGAGGCGTTCCGCTGGGCGCTGAAGGACTCGGCCTATGAGATGCAGGCCGACATGACCCCCGTCCGCGACGGCCCGAAGTGGAAGCCGATCCCGACGCTCGACATTCCGGCCCTGCTGACCCGCGCGCCCCGCGCCGACCTGGCGCTGGAGAAACGCATCCCCGCCGCCTGACCTCCCGCGCCGCCTCCCCCCTCTTGCCAATGTCGGACATACGCGGTCGTATGCCCGCCGCCGCCTGCCCCGCGGCCAAGACCGGGGCCAAGATCGGGGCCAAGGGCCCGGGAGGAGAAAACCATGCTGTTCACCATCGCGACCATCAAGGCCAAGGCCGGGTCCGAAGCCGAGTTCGAAGCCGCCGCCCAGGAGCTCGCCAAGGCGGTCAACGCCAACGAGCCCGGCTGCCTGCAATATGTGCTGTGCAAGGGCGAGGAGCCCTCGACCTTCGTCTTCGTCGAATCCTACAAGGACGCCGAAGCGGTCGAGGCCCATCGCAAATCCGACCATTTCCGCAGCCTCGGCCGGGCGATGGGCGCGTTCATGGACGGCGCCCCGTCGATCATGCGCCTGACCAAGGCCTGAAACCACGCCGCGCCGCAGCCCCTCCTTCGCGGCGCGGCGCCCAACGCTGGGCGGGTGCAAACCCGC
>NZ_JBSRTQ010000090.1:0-18299 GCF_055129145.1 Albimonas sp.
CCGGGGCCGCCGCCGCGTCGGCGGGCCTGCGCGCGCGCGCGGTCGCGGCGCATCGCGCCGGCCGGCTCGACGAGGCCTTCGCGCTTTATCGCGAACATCTGCGCCTCGCCCCGCGCGACGCCCATGCCTGGACCAATCTGGGGGCGCTGCTGCGCAAGCGGGGCCAGCACGAGGCCGCCGCGCTCTGCCAGCGCCGCGCCCATGCGCTGGCCCCGGACGACGTGGCGATTCTCGGCAATCTCGGCAACGCCCTGCACGATTCCGACGCGCTGGACGAGGCGCTGGCGGTGCGCCTCCGCCTGGTCGCGGAGCGGCCCGGCGCGGCGGAGGCGCATGCCATGCTCGCCGCCACCCTGCGCGGGCTCGGCCGGGCGCGCGACGCGGCGGCGGCGGCGGAGGCCGGGCTGCGCCGCGCCCCCGGCGACGGCGAGCTGCGGGTGCAGCGGGCGCTCTCCCTGCTCGCCGCGCATGACTGGACGGCGGGGTTCGAAGCCTTCGGCGCCCGCTGGGAAACCGGCGAACTGGCGCGCGCCGCCTGCCCCGTCCCCGAATGGCGGGGCGAGGATCCGGCCGGCAAGCGCCTCCTGGTGCTGCCCGAGCAGGGGTTCGGCGACGCGCTGCTGATGACCCGCTTCCTGCCGGCGCTGGCGGCGCGGGGGGCGGAGGTGTTCCTGGCGGCGAAACCGGCGCTGATGCGGCTTTTCGAGGGGCTGCCCGGCGTCTCGCGCCTGATGACCACCGGCGCGGCCTGGCCGGAGGCGGATTTCAGCGCCCATATGATGGACCTGCCCCGCTGGTTGGGCGTGCCGGAGGCGGGCCCGCCGCCGAGCCCGCCGCTCAATATCCCCGACGACAGCCGGGCGCGGGCGGCGCGGCTGGTCGCGCCCTTCGCCGGGCGGCTCCGGGTCGGGGTGTGCTGGGCGGGCTCGGTCACCTATCGGGCGAATTTCAAGCGCAGTTTCGGGCCGGAACGGTTCCTGCCGCTGGCGGGGATACCGGATGTTCAGCTGTTCAGTCTTTACAAAGGGCCGCTGCTGGAGGCGTTCCGCAGCGATCCGGCCAGCGCGCTGATCGTCGACGCCGCCGGCGCGGACCGCGATTTCGCCGATGCGGCGGCGACGATCCTGGAGATGGACCTGGTGATCACCATGGACACGGCGGTGGCGCATCTGGCGGGGGTTCTGGGCAAGCCGGTGTGGAACCTGCTGGCCTACGCGCCGTTCTGGCTTTACGGGCCGTCCGGGTCGGGGACGCCCTGGCATCCCTCGATGCGGCTGATCCGCCAGGCGCGGCCGGGGGACTGGGACGGCGTCTTCGCGGAGGTGACGGCGGGGCTGACGGACGAGGCCGCGCGCTGGCGGGAGGCGTCGCGATGAACGGGTCGGGATCGGAACCGCGGGCGCTGGCGGTGAGCGTCGAGATCTCGCCGGGCGAGCTGATCGACAAGATCACCATCCTCGAGATCAAGGCCCGGCGGCTGACCGATCCGGGCCAGAAATTCAACGTGACCACCGAGCTCGACGCGCTGGTGCATGCGCGCGACGCGGCCCTGCCGGCGATCGCGGCGCTGGACGACCTGACCGACCGGCTGCGCGAGATCAACGAGGATCTGTGGGCGGTCGAGGACGATCTGCGCAACTGCGAGTCGCGCGCGGATTTCGGCCCGGGATTCGTGGCCCTGGCCCGCGCGGTCTACCAGTTGAATGACGGGCGGGCGGCGGTGAAGCGGCGGATCAACCTGCTGCTCGGCTCTCGGCTGATGGAGGAGAAGTCCTACCGGGGGTCCTGAGGCGGGGGCTCGTGCGTTCGGGCCCTCGCGGCGCTTCGCCGCCGCATCGGCCCCGCCCGCACGCCCCGCTCAGAAATCCAGGCGGTGGGGGGCCGCGCCGATATGGGTGCGGGCGCGGATCAGCGCGTCTTCGAGCTCGACCGCCAGATCGGCGCGCTCCTCCGGGCTGAGGAAAGCGCCGAGCTCGATCTCCCGCCCGTTTCCCTTGAGGGTCAGGTAGTTCTCCGGCCGGCCGTGGGGCTGCATCTTCAGGCTGACCCAGTAGGGGTTGGCCTGCCAGCTGAGCACCCGGCCGCGGGGCTCGCGCCGTTCCACCACCATCAGATCCGGCCAGAGGCGCAGCTCCTCGCTCAGCCTGAGATCCCGGGCGTTGCGGCGCAGGAACCAGCCGAGCGCGGCAAGCGCCCCGATGAGAAACGGGGCCAGCCCCAGCGCCACCGGCGAGCCCAGCAGCGGGATCAGCGGCAGGCACAGCATCGCCGCCGTCCCCCCCATCACCACCGCGAAGCCGCGCGGGCTCAGCGCCTGATGGGGCCAGAGGGTGACCGCGTAGAGCGGCGGCTCCGAACGGAAAACGGCCGGGGTTTGAATCCCGGCCGTCTCGATGCTGGTCATTCGATCGCCATCCGGCTCAGTGATGCGGGTTCTTGTCCCACATGTCGGGCGTCGGCAGCGTCTCGAACGTGTGGGCCGGGGGCGGGTTCGGCAGGGTCCATTCCAGCGTGTCGGAATGCGGGCCCCAATAGGCGTTCTCGGTGATCTTCTCGCCGCGGGTCACGGTGTACCACACGATGTAGAAGAACAGCAGGAACGAGGCGCCCGACAGGAAGGCCCCGTAGGAGGAGACCTCGTTCCACAGCGAGAACTGCTCGGGGTAGTCGATGTAACGCCGCGGCATGCCCTGGCGCCCCAGGAAGTGCTGCGGGAAGAAGGTGATGTTCGCGCCGACGAACATCATCCAGAAGTGGATCTTGCCGAGGATTTCCGGGTACTGGCGCCCGGTCATCTTGCCCATCCAGTAGTACATGCCGGCGAAGATGCAGAACACCGCGCCAAGCGACATCACGTAGTGGAAGTGGGCCACCACGTAGTAGGTGTCATGGTAGGCGCGGTCGACGCCGGCCTGCGACAGCACCACGCCGGTCACGCCGCCGACGGTGAACAGGAAGATGAAGCCCATCGCCCACAGCATCGGGGTCTTGAAGCTGATCGACCCGCCCCACATCGTGGCGATCCAGGAGAAGATCTTGATGCCGGTGGGCACCGCGATCACCATCGTCGCCAGCATGAAATAGGCCTGCTGGGTGTGCGACAGCCCGACCGTGTACATGTGGTGCGCCCAGACCACGAAGCCCAGAACGCCGATGCCGATCATCGCGTAGACCATGCCCAGGTAGCCGAAGACCGGCTTCTTGGAGAAGGTCGAGATCACGTGGGACACGATGCCGAAGCCCGGCACGATGATCATGTAGACCTCGGGATGCCCGAAGAACCACAGCAGGTGCTGGTAGAGGATCGGGTCGCCGCCGCCGGCCGGATCGAAGAACGTCGTCCCGAAGTTGCGGTCGGTGAGCAGCATGGTGATGGCGCCGGCCAGGACGGGCAGCGACAGCAGAATCAGGAAGGCGGTCACGAAGATCGACCAGGCGAACAGCGGCGCCTTGTGCAGGGTCATGCCCGGCGCGCGCATGTTCAGGAAGGTGGTGATCATGTTGATCGCGCCGAGGATCGACGACGCGCCCGACACGTGGATCGCGAAGATCGCGAGGTCCATCGAATAGCCGCCCTCGCGCACCGACAGCGGCGCATAGAGCACCCAGCCGACGCCCGAGCCCATCTGCTGGTCGCCGCCCGGCGACACGATGGACAGCACCGCGAGCGTCGAGCCCGCGACATACATCCAGTAGCTGAGGTTGTTCATGCGCGGGAACGCCATGTCCGGCGCGCCGATCATCAACGGCATGAAGTAGTTGCCGAAGCCGCCGAACAGCGCCGGGATCACCACGAAGAACATCATCAGGATGCCGTGCGCGGTGATGATCACGTTCCACAGATGGCCGTTCGGCGTGACGCCGTCCTCCATCAGCATGTACTGAACGCCGGGCTCCATGAGCTCCAGCCGCATGTACATGGTGAAGGCCACCGAGACAAGCCCGAGCACCGCGGAGGTGATCAGGTACAGGACCCCGATGTCCTTGTGGTTGGTCGAGAGAAACCACCGGGTGAAAAACCCGGGGTGGTGGTCATCATGCGCGTGAGCCGCTGCATCCGCCATGTCTGCACTCCTGCCGCGTAACCCGAGGAGCGCGCTAGGGTCGCGCTCCGGACGGTCCGGGGATCCCACCCCGGCGTGGTCTTCCGGCGGACGTCGCCGCCCCCCCTTCATGGCGAACCTATGGCAAGCGCCATCGGATCAGCCCTCGGCCGGAACCCTTAGTCCCGGAAACCTGCGCGGACCATAATGAATTTCGCGTTCGCGTCCACGCTGCCATTTCGTCGCTTTCACCCAATGGAAGCGATCGGCCCGGTTCGGCGCCGCGCCGGGACCGGGTCCGCGGGTCCGGAGAAATCCCCGCAGGGACCAATGAGCCCGACGCGGGCGGAGCGTGCCCGGGCGAAGCGGGAGAGCGCGCGTGGAGGCCGGGAGCCTGGATCGGCCGATCAGCCCCGGTCGATCGCGGCGAGGCGCGGGGGTTCGGCGAGGGCCGCCTGCTCCGGAATCTCCCCGAAAACCTCATGAAACGTCTGCCGCAGCGCCATGTCGAGCTCCGGCAGCGTCGTGGTCAGCCCCAGATCGGCGAAGCTGGTCACGCCATGGGCGGCGATTCCGCAGGGCACGATGCCGCGAAAATGGTCGAGATCGGGCTCGAGGTTGATCGACACGCCGTGAAAGCTGACCCAGCCGCGCAGGCGCAGACCGATGGCGGCGATCTTGTCCTCGGCCGGGGATCCGTCGGCCTGCGGCGCCTTGTCGGGGCGGCTCACCCAGACGCCGACCCGGTCGGGACGGGTCTCGCCGCGGATGTTGAAGGCGGCGAGGGTGCGAATCACCCAGGTCTCCAGGTTGCGCACGAACACCCGCACGTCCCGGCCCCGGCGGTTGAGGTCGAGCATGGCGTAGGCCACCCGCTGGCCGGGCCCGTGATAGGTGTATTCGCCCCCGCGCCGGGCGTCGAACACCGGGAAGCGGTCGGGCTCGAGCAGGTCCGCGGCTTTGGCCGAGGTCCCGGCGGTGTAGAGCGGGGGATGTTCGAGCAGCCAGATCAGCTCGTCCGCCCGTCCGGCGCGGATGTCGGCGACGCGGGCCTCCATGGCGGCGAGCGCCTCTGGGAAGGCGACGGGGGCGTCGGCGATGCGCCATTCGGTCATCGGGGGCTCCGGGGTCGGGGCGGGGACGCGGGGGGCGCTCGGCCCCTGCCCGCCCGATATGGGCCGCGCGGACGGAACGGGCAAGCGCCGCGCGGGAGGCCTCCCGCGGGGCCGCGCGGATCGGCCTCAATCCGCGCGCCTGACGCAGCGACGGACGGCATCGCGGTGCGCGCATGGACGCAGGCTGCACGCCCATGAGCGATTTCGGCGTCAGAGGGCTTTTCAAGTCCGGAAACGGGTGCTAATTCCCCGCCGCCTGATGGAGCCGCGGTCGTGGCGGAATTGGTAGACGCGCAGCGTTGAGGTCGCTGTGGGGTAACACCCGTGGAAGTTCGAGTCTTCTCGACCGCACCATCAGGCAGGCTTATCGTATTGGATGATAATCCGAATTCGCGACACTGCAGTCCTGACGCCTACACGCTGACTCCACAGCCGGGGCCGTCATGGGACTGCAGATCGACCTTCTCCACATTAGTATCGCGACCCGCTCGGGAAATTTCGTCTATCGGAGACGAATTCCCGAACCGATGAGATCGATTCTCGGCGGACGTCGTGAGTTCACCCGGGTCATCGGAACCACTAAGGCCGAGGCCCTGGCGAATTACGCCGAGGTCCGCCTGCGGTTCACCGCCGGGCCGGGAAGGCGTGCCGCCGGATCGCAAGCGGGTGCAGCAGCGCCATGCCTTGAACCGGCCGGAGTCGGGCCCTCGCAACCCGCCCGCCGATGCCGCTTCTCAACATGCCGAACGCACGTCGGTCGCGGGGTGTCCGTCGCACGACCTTATCCGGGGCTCGGCTGGCTAAAACCCGAAGAGCAGCATGCTCGCCGCAGAAATCTCACCGCCTCTTGCCCGGCGCCTTCTGGATCTTGTTGCCGCGCGGTCCGGACTGGACCGGAGTGTTGGACCGGTTCTCGTCCTGAAGCTTGCGCCACCGCTCGAGCCGCGCCGGGTCGAGCGTGCCGGCCACGACCGCGGCCCGGACCGCGCAGCCGGGCTCGTGGGCATGGGTGCAATCGCGGAACCGGCACTGGGGGGCGAGCGCCACGATTTCGGCGAAGAGCACGTCCAGCCCGTCGGCCACGCCGCTGACATGCAGCGTGCGCATGCCCGGCGTGTCGATCACCCAGCCGCCGCCCACGATGGCATGCAGCGAACGCGAGGTGGTGGTGTGGCGGCCCTTGTCGTCGCCCTCGCGGATGCCCCCCGTGGCCTGTTCGTCACCGGCCGCCTTGCGGGCCAGCGTGTTGAGCAGCGTCGACTTGCCGACGCCGGACGAGCCGACCAGCGCCACGGTCCGTCCCGGCCCGCACCAGGGGGTCAGCGTCGCCGCCGCCTCCGGCGCCTTGGCGTTGAGCATCACCACGCTCAGCCCCTGCTGCAGCGCCTCCGCCTGCGCGCGGAAGACGGCGGCGTCCGGCGTCTGGTCGATCTTGGTCAGGACGATCACCGGGGTGGTCCCGGCCTCGTTGGCCAGGGCCAGATAGCGCTCGAGCCGCGCGGGATTGAAGTCGTCGTTGCACGACGTGACGATGAACAGCGTGTCGACATTCGCCGCGATCAGCTGGGTGGGGCGCGGCCCCTCGGTCCGACGCTGCAGCAGGGCCTGCCGGTCCAGCCGGCGGACCAGCGCATGGGTCTCCTTCTCGGCCAGCACCCAGTCGCCCACGGCGAAATCCGCGGTGTTGGTCTGGGCGGCGAGGACCAGGCGCACCGGCCCGGTTCCGGATTCCGCGCCCATCCGGGACCGATGCACGGTGGCGATTCGCAGGGGGACGAGGCCGGCCTCGGACGGATCCAGCTGGTCGGCGAAGAACGACGTCCACCCGAGGGCGGTCAAGGTCGTCGGCGCCTGATCTGCTGAATGGTTCACGACAGCCTGAATGGTCGCGACTTGGGCAGGTTGCAAGCCTCTCGTTTCGCGCTGACCGCCCCCGGCGACGCCAGGACCGAACCGGCGATCAGCCGGAGAACCTCTCGACCAACAGGAATTTCTGCACTTTCCCCGTTGGGGTGCGGGGCAGCGCCTCCCTTTCCACGATGAAGCGCTTGGGGGATTTGAAGCCCGCCAGATGCGCCCGGCAATGCGCCTCGAGCGCCGCCGGATCGACCTCGCCCACCACCAGCGCGGTGACGGACTCGCCCCAGAGCGGGTCCGGCAGCCCAAAGACGGCGCAATCCTCGACGCCCGGTCCGCGCAAAAGCACCTCCTCGACCTCGGCCGCGTGCACGTTCTGGCCGCCGGTGACGATCATGTCCTTCTTGCGCCCGCGGATGAAGAGGTAGCCGTCCGCGTCGAGCGCGCCCAGATCGCCGGTATGCACCCAACCGCCGCGGAAGGTCTCCGCCGACTTCGCCTCGTTCTGGAAATAGGCGCTGGCGGCGCCAGGGGATCGGCCGAGGATCTCGCCGGTCTCGCCCCGCGCCACTTCGCGGCCCTCCGCGTCCACCACCCGCACCTCGGCGAAGAGGATCGGGCGGCCGATGGAGGCGGGCGCCCGGACCCGATCCTCGGGAGACGACGCGACCAGCGCCCCCGTCTCCTGCATCCCGTAATATTCGTAGATGCGGGGGCAGAGCCGTTCGGCGGTCTGCTCGCGCACCACATCGGGCAGGATCGCCCCGGCGAAGACGATGCCGCGCAGCGACGTCAGATCCGTCGCGCGCCCCGCCTGCGCGCGCAGCATCATCGAGGCCATGGTCGGCACCAGGTTGAGAATCGTCACCTTGTGGCGGGCGATGAGGTCGAGCGCCGCGTCCGCCTCGAAATTCGCCAGCACATTGGGGATGCGGTGGATCATGGCGGCGGCGATCCAGGCGAAGCCGACCCGGCCGAAGGCGGGAAACACGGTCATCACCACGTCATGACGCCCGACGTCGAAGGCCTGGAACATCGGGGCGATGGTCGAATTGTTGTACTGGGTCAGAAGGTAGGATTTCGGCAGGCCGGTGGTGCCCGAGGTCAGGTTGAAATACTGGGGATCGTCCTCCTCGATCTCCACATCCGGGGGCGTGGCCGGGGCGGCGGCGAGAAGGTCCTCGTAGGGCAGTTCGTCCGGGGCGGGGGCGGCGCCGATGCGCACGGTCAGGCGCCGGGGGGTGGCGAAGCGCGCGACCTCCGCGGCGAAACGGTCCTCGTAGACCAGCGCGGTCGCGCCCATCGCCTCGACCAGCGCGTCCATCTCCGGCGCCGCCAGCCGGTAGTTGAGCGGCACGCCGACGATGCCGGTGCGGGCGAGCGCGAAATAAAGCTCCACGATCTCCGCCCGGTTGGAGACGAGGAAGGCCAGCACATCGCCCTTGCGGAAGCCCTGCGCGGTCAGCGCGTTTCCAAGCCGGTTGGCCCGCGCGTCGAGTTCGGCGAAGGTGAAGCTGCGCCCGGTGCCGGCGCAGATCGTGGCGACGCCTTCAGGGCTGTGGATGGCGGCGGTGGCGAGCAGGTTGCCCACCACCATCTTGCCGATGGAGCGTTTCATGGCGCGGTCTCCTCCCCGCAGGCGTCTGGCACGCCTGGCTTTGCGCGACGGCCGGCGAAGGGCCGGGACCCAGCGCCTGGGATGCAGGCTGGACGAAGGCGGGGGCGCTGTCTTGCGTCGCCCCGCGACGGGGGCGCCCGCTGGGGTCGCCCCGCGACGGGCGTTGGCCTGGGTCCCCCCGCGACGGGGCGTCCTCAGCCGGCTTGACGACGCGGCCCGGACGAGCGATGACCGGACATTCCCGCGCCCCAGCCTGCCGCCCGGTCCCGCGTTCTCCTCATCGCATGACTGGCTGCGCCGTTCCCGGCGCCGGGAGGCCTCCCAATGACCTCGACCGTTTCCGCGGCGCCCGAAACCGCGCCGCTCGACCCCGCGCCGCTCGACTACGCCGCGATCCTGCGCGCCATTCCCGCGCCGCAGGACGGCGCCCCGCCGCCCCGCGCCCGCGACCTCGCCCTGCGCCTCGGCGTGCCCGAGGCCGCGCTGCTCGAAGCCCGCCGCAGCGCGGGCGGGATCCGCCGGCTCGTCCGCCCCGACGCGCCCGAGGGCTTCGGCCGGATCCTGGCCGCGCTCGAGCCCGCCGGCGACGTCATGGCCCTGACCCGCAACGAGGCCTGCGTGCATGAGCGCCACGGGACCTATCGCGACTTCGCCTTCCACGGCCCCACCGGGCTGGCGCTGGGCGAGATCGACCTGCGCCTCTTCCTCGGCCGCTGGCGCTTCGGCTACGCCGTGGCGGAGGACACCCGCTCCGGCCCCCGCCGCAGCCTGCAGTTCTTCGATGCGGCCGGCGGCGCCATCCACAAGATCTACGCCACGCCCGCCACCGACATGGCCGCCTTCGACGCCGCCGCCGACGCCTTCGCCGACCCCGACGCCGCGCCCGCCGTCTTCGGCCCGGTCACGCCGGCGACGCCCGAACGGGCGGACGCCGCGATCAACGTCGAAAGCCTGCGCGACGGCTGGCGGGGCATGTCCGACATCCACGAATTCCACGCCCTGCTGCGCGACCACGGCGCAGGCGTCGCCCAGGCCATGCGGCTCGCGGGGCCCGCGCTCGCCCGTCCGGTTCCCGCCGATACGCTCCGCCGGGTGCTGGAGGGGGCCGCGGCCACCGGGCAGCCGATCATGATCTTCGCGGCCAACCCAGGCTGCGTGCAGATCCATACCGGCCCGGTGAGCAACATCAAGGTGATGGGGCCCTGGGTGAACGTGCTCGACCCGCGGTTCAACCTGCATCTGCGCGAGGATCTGATCGCGCAGGCCTGGATCTCGCGCAAGCCGACCGACACCGGCGAGGTCCACTCGCTCGAGCTCTTCGACGCCGACGGCGAGCGGATCGCCCAGATCTTCGGCGCCCGCAAGCCGGGGCAGGACGAGCGGGCGGACTGGCGCGCGCTGCTGGCCGAGGTGGCCGAGATGCCGACCGAGGCGCAGGCATGATCGACCGGCGCGCGCTTCTGGTCCGCGCCGGCTGGCTGGCTTTGGCCGCGGCGACGCCGATCCGGGCGATGGGGGCGGGGGCGAGTTCGGGGGCGGGCGGGGCCTCGCGCATCGTCATCGCCGGCGGCGACCTGACCGAGATCGCCTTCGCGCTCGGCGCGGGCGCGCTTGTGGCGGGGGTCGACAGCACCTCCACCTACCCGCCCGCCGCCGCCGCCCTGCCCCAGGTCGGCTACATGCGCAGGCTCGCGCCCGAGGGGCTCCTCTCCCTCGCCCCCGACCTGCTGATCGCCGCCCCCGACGCGGGCCCCCCCGAAGCGCTGGCGAGCCTCGCCGCCGCCGGCGTCCGGATCGAGACCGGACCGGCCGGCGAAGGCCCCGAGGTGGTCCCGCTGAAAATCGCCTTCCTCGGCCGCGCGCTGGGGCGGGAGGCGGAGGCGGAGGCGCTCGCCGCCGATTACGCCGCTCGCATGGCGCGGCTGGAAGCGGTGCTGGAGACGCTCGAACACCGTCCCGCCGTGCTCTGCCTGCTCGCCGCCGGGCGGGGGGCGCCGATGGCGGCGGGGCGCGGCACCTCGGCCGCCGCGATGATCGCGCTCGCCCGCGGGCGCAACGCGGTGACGGGATATGAGGGCTACCGGCCCCTCTCGGCCGAGGCCGCCATCGCCGCGGCGCCCGAGGTGCTGTTGCTGCCCGATCACGTCGCCGAAGCGCTGGGCGGGGCCGAGGCCGCGCTGGCGCGTCCCGAGATCGCCGCCACCCCCGCCGGACGCGCGGGCCGCGTGGTGACGATGAACGCGATGGCGCTGCTGGGTTTCGGCCTGCGCACGCCCGACGCCGCGGCCGAGCTCGCCCGCGCCCTGCATCCGGAGCGCGCGGCGGACATCCCCGGATGAGCCTCGCCGCCGCCGTCCGCCCCGCCTGGTCGAGCCGCGCGTCGCTGGCGATTCCGGCTCTCGCCACGCTGGCCCTCGCGCTGGCGCTGGCGGAGCTGGTCTACGGGCCGGTGCATCTTTCGCCCGCCCGGCTCTGGGCGGCGGCATGGGGGGAGGGGGACCCGGCGGCTCAGGCGATTCTCATGCGGATCCGCCTGCCCCGGCTGGGGCTGGGGATCGCGGCGGGGGCGGCGCTGGCGCTGTCTGGGACGGCCCTGCAGGGGATCCTTCGCAACCCGCTGGCCGATCCCGGGCTGATCGGGGTCACCGGCGGCGCCGCGGCGGCGGCGGTGGCGATGATCGTGCTGGGCGGCGGCGTCGCCGCTTCCCTGCCCGGCGCCGCTGCGGCCTGGCTGCTGCCCGCCGCAGCCTTCGCCGGAGCGGCCGCGGTCACCGCCTTCGTCTTCGCGGCCGCGCGGCGCGAGGGCGCGACCTCCGTCGCCACCCTGATCCTCGCCGGGGTCGCGGTGAACGCCATCGCCTTCGCCTTCATCGGCGCGATGAGCTTCGTGAGCGACGACGCGCAGCTGCGCGAGCTGACCTTCTGGAATCTGGGCGGGTTGGGCGGCGCGGCCCCAGGCCCGATCCTGGTGGCGGGGGCCGCCACGGCCGTCGCCGGGGTCGGGCTTTGTCGACTGGCGCGGGGTCTCGACCTGATGCAGCTGGGCGAACGCGCGGCGTTCCATGCCGGCCTCGACGTCGAACACGCGAAATTCGCCGCCGCCGCCTGGTCGGCGCTGGCGGTGGGCGCGGTGACCGCCGCCGCGGGGCCGATCGGCTTCGTGGGGCTGGTCGGCCCGCATCTCGCGCGGCTGCTGGTCGGGCCGGGACATGCGCGCCTGCTGCCCGCCGCCGCGCTTTGCGGCGTGGCGCTCGTGCTGGGCGCGGACCTCGTCGTGCGCACCATCGTGCCGCCGGCGGAGCCGCCCATCGGCCTCGCCACCAGCCTGATCGGCGGGCCGTTCTTCCTGTGGCTGCTGCTGCGCCGCCTTCGCCGCGGAGGCCCCGATGCTTGAGGCCCGCGCCCTGACCCTGAGGCGGCGCGGGCGCCTGGCGCTCGACCGCGTGAGCCTGGCCCTGGCGCCCGGAGAGGTGCTGGCCGTCTGCGGCCCCAACGGCGCGGGCAAATCCACTTTGTGGTCGGCGCTGGCCGGCGATCTGGCGCCGGATGCGGGAGAGACCCTCATCGACGGCGACCCGATCCGCGCCCTGCCCGCCGCCGAGCTCGCCCGCAGGCGTGCCGCGCTGGAGCAGACCCCGACCCTCGCCGCCGGTTTCACAGCGCGCGAGCTGGCGGCCCTCGGGCTGATCCATCGGGGAACCCCGCCCGTCGCAGCGGCGGAGCGGGTCGCCCGGGCGCTCGCCGCCGCAGGCCTCGCGGGGATGGAGGACCGCCCCGCCGCCGAGCTGTCGGGCGGGGAGCGGGCGCGCGCCCATCTCGCCCGGGCGCTGGTGCAGATCGAAAGCGGGCGGGAAGCGCCCGGCCCCTGCCCCGGCGGTCGCTACCTGCTGCTGGACGAGCCGACCGCGGCCCTCGATCTCGCCCGCCAGGCGCAGGCGATGCGGCTGGCGCGCGCGGCGGCGGCGGCAGGAACGGGCGTGCTGGTGGTGCTGCACGACCTCAATCTCGCCGCCGCCTTCGCCGACCGCATCGCGCTGCTCGGGAACGGGCGTCTGGTGGTCTGCGCCCCCCCGGACGTGGCGCTGGAGGCCGGACGGCTGACCGCGCTTTACGGCGCCCCGATCCGGGTGGAGCGCGCGGCCTCGGGCCGCCCGGTGGTGATCCCGGACCTCGTACGGGCGTGAGGGAGGGGGGCGAAGCCCCCCGCCCGCCTCAGAACGCCGCCTGCAGGGAAATCAGGAACGTCCGCCCCGCCGCCGGATAGGCGGTGGAGCCCAGCGGGTCCACATAGGCCTGATCGGTGATGTTGCGGACCGAGGCGGTGATCTGCGCGACCTCATTGATCCGCAGGCTCGCCCAGGCGTCGAAAACCGTGCTCTGCGCCAGTTCGTAGCCCGAGAGCGCGTCGGACGCCCCCCCGGTATGCAGCACCCGCCCCCCCAACGTCACCCGGTCGTCCCAGAGCCGCGCCTGCGCGGTGAAGCTGATCCGCACCGGCGGCGGCGAGGAGAGCGTGGCGTCCGAATCCCGCCAGTCGACCGCCGCCTCGAACGGCCGCGCGTCGTAGCGGCCGGAGAAATCGGTGTCCGAGACCTCGAGGCTCAGCCCGAAATCATAGCGGCCGAGGCCGTATCCCGCCTCCAGCTCCACCCCCTGGCTGTTGGTCTCCCCGTCCACGTTCACATAGCCGGTGTAGCTCTGAACCCCGTTCCCGAAATCGCCGTAGACGGTGGCGGAGGCGATGTAGTCGCGGATTTCGCGGTTGTAGACCGTGGCCTTGACCCGGCCGCGGTCGCCCGGCGCGAAAAGGTCGTCGCGCGTCGCCGAAATCCCCGCCTCCACCGTGCGCGACCGCTCCGGCTTCAGGTTGGGATTGGGCGCGAAATACATGGCGAAACCGATATGCGAACCGCCGAACACCGATTCCGGCAGGGTCGCGGGGCGCCAGCCCTCGGAATAGTCGGCGAACAGCTCGATCCCCGGCGAGGGCGCCACCGAGACGCCGAAGGAGGGCAGCACGGCCATCCCGTCCTGGTCCACCGGCAGGTCGGCGTAGCCGGTCCCGTCGTGCAGGCTGGCCGTGCCCGAGAGCGTGTAGCCGTCGACCCGGAGCCCCGCGCGCAACGCCAGCCAGTCGGTGGGGGCCAGCGAGCCGCGCGCGAACACGCCCCCGACCGCCCGGTCGCCGGAGGGGTTGGAGCCCGAGAACCACACCCCGTCGGGATCGTCGGTCGCGGTCTCGGCCAACGCCACGGTGGAGGTGGCGTCGGCGAAGCCCTCGATCCCGAAGGCGAGGTCGAGCGGACCGAGCGGCGTCGCCGTCTTCAGCCGCTCGGTCGCAGAGCCCCCGAAGGTGTCGAGCGCATAGTCCACCGCGAAACCGTCGTAGCTGGAGCGGGCGGGCCGGATCTGGCGGTTCTCCACCCCGTTCCACCAGGCCAGCGCCTCGAACCGGTCGGAGCGGCCGGCGGGCGCCCAGTCGAACCGCGCGACGGCGGTGCGGGACGTGGTGTCCTGGCTGTCGACCACGCTGGCGGAATTGGTCTTGAACGCCGCCTGGTAGTCGAGATAGCTCAGCGTCAGGGTGGTGTCGGACGTCGGCGCGAACACCAGCTTGGCAAGCGCCGAGGTGGTGTCGGAGCCGGCGAATTCCACCGAGCCGTCGGTGTCGAAGACCCGCGTGTCGGACTGGCGCACCACACCCGCCTCGCCCACGTCATAGCCGCCCAGCCGGTGGCGGCTGAGCGCGACCAGGCCGGAAACGCGCGCCGTGGGCCGGAAGGCCAGCGCGGTCATCCCGTCGAAATACGCGCCGTTGGTCCCGGTCCCGGCCTTGACCTCGCCCCCCCACATGTCGCCGGGATCGAGCAGGTCGTCCGGCTCCAGCGTGCGGAAATTGACCGCGCCGGCCAGCGCCCCGGCCCCGCCGACCGCCGCGGAGACGGATTTGTCGAGATCGACCGCACGCAGCAGGTTCGCGTCGACATAGGCCAGCGCCGAGGCGCCGTGTCCCGATTGCTGGAAGTTCTGCCGCGCCCCGTCGATCATGGTGGTGACGCGGGTGCGGTCCTGGATGCCGCGCACGTTGACGGTGACGCCGGGATTGGTGGGGTCCTGGGCGATCTCGGCGCCCGCGACTTCGTCGAAGAGGGTTTGGACCCCGCGCGGGCCGGCGCGGCGCAGGCGCTCGGGCCCCACGGTCTGCGCGGAACGCGGCGCGATGGGATCCGCCGCCTCCGCCCCCGCCTCGATCGAGATCGGGGACAGCACCAGCGGCGTTTCCGCCCCGCCCTGCTCCGCCCCGCCCTGTTCCGGCATCGCCCCCTGCTGCGCCAGCGCGCCGGTTGCGTGAAGTGCCGCGACGATCATCGCCGCCGGTCTGAATCCAGCCATGTCATCCCCCGGATCGCGTCGTCTGCCTGTCCGGGGAAGCCTGCGCGCGGCGGTGGCGCGGGCGTCTGGATGGGTGGATGTCTCGGGCTGACGATCAGCCCGCGCCTCGCTTTTCCACCGCATTCGCGAAGGGGTCAACCGGGGCGGAGGGGTCGTGACGGAAATAGTTGACAGAATTGCTTGGATATCATCAGGTGCGCTCGCCAGGCGCGTCGCGCCGCTCGTCCCCGATCCCTCCGACCGCCCCGGCCCTGCGCCGCCGCGACCCGGAGGCGCGGGGGGCCCGAGCGGCGTCGGACGCCCAGCCTGCGGAGCCTCGACGCCGGGAGCCCCCCCGGCCGAAACGCCCCGCCCCCCATCCGACACGCGCCGCGAAGCGCCGAAACCCATGCGCCGGCGATGCCGGCCGGAGGATCCATGACCACCCTGATCAAAGCCCACGCCGCGACCGCCACCGACTTCCAGGCCTATCTCGACGCCTTCGACACCGATTTCGTCCTGTCGGGCTTCGGCGCCTTCTCCGACGGGATCTCGGGCGACTACATGGGCGGCGCCTCCGCCATCACCGACGTCGCCGACGAGGACTCGCAGGCCTTCGCCCTGCGCGGCGCGCTGGAATACGACATGGCCACCCACACCCTGGGCGGGACCGCGACCGCCGTCCAGTTCGGGACCGGCGGCTCGCAGGACGCCGAGACCGGGGCGCTGAGCTTCGAGGCGCTCGACTTCTCCGTCACCTTCAAGCCCGAGCTGACCGACGGGACCGAGGTCCGCGAACTGGTCATCGACCTGATGCGCGACTCCACCGGCGACGAAGGCCGGACCAGCACCCTGCGCGACCTGATCGACGCCGACTCCGTCACCTTCAAGGGCAATGTCGGCGACGACGCGTTCGCCGGCGGCGCCCATGACGACGCGCTCTGGGGCGGCAAGGGCGATGATGCGCTCTGGGGCGGCAAGGGCCAGGACGTGATCCGCGGCGGGGCCGGCGACGACGCGCTCTACGGCAACGCCAAGGCCGACAAGCTGTTCGGCGGGGCCGGCGACGACATGCTGACCGGCGGCCGCGGCAAGGACATGCTGACCGGCGGCCGCGGGGCGGACAGCTTCGTGTTCACCGGCAAGTACGGGCGCGACACGGTCACCGACTTCGGCAAAGGCCATGACGTGCTGACCTTCGCCTCGGACGACGTGTCGGATTTCGACGCGGTGATGGCCGTGTCCCGCCAGGCCGGCGACGATGTGGTGATCCGCACCGACGACGGCCTGGTGCGCCTGCTGGACACCGACCTCGGCGATCTCGGCGTGCAGCATTTCGACTTCATCTGAGCCGCGCGGCGGATCGGATCGGGGGGCCCTTCGGGGCCCCTTTTTTCGTGCGCTCAGCGCAGGTTGAAGGTCACCGGGACCACGAAGGCGAATCGGCCGCCGGGCAGCGCCTGCGGCGCCTCGGGATAGCGGCGGACATCCTCCACCGCGGCGAGCGCCGCTTCGTCGAGCGCGGTGGCGCCCGAGCCGCCTTCGATCCGCGCGCCGACCAGCCGCCCGTCCCGGTCCACGGTCAGCGACACGCGCACCACGCCCTCGACCCCGCGGCGCCGCGCGGCGGAGGGGTAATTCTTGCGCCGCTCGATCTCCGCCCGGATCCGGGCCCCCCAGGACTGGAGCAGCGATGCCCTGAGCCCGGCCTCGGCGGACGAACCGTCGCCCTTGCGCGCATCGCCCGCAGCCCCCTCGCCCGGGGCCGAAGGCGCGCCGGTCGCGCGGCCGTCGCCCAAGCCCGGCGCCGCGGCGACGGTTTTCTGGCCGGGTTTCGGCGCGGGCTTCGCGGCGAGTTTCGGGGCCGGCTTGGCGGCCGGTTTCGGGGCGGGCGCTGGCGCGGCCTCCGCCTTGCGGGCGGGCGGCGGGGGCCTGCGGGCCGGGGCGGCCGCGGCGTCGGGCGCCTCGGTTTCGGCGACGTCCTCCACCAGCTCGGGCTTCGGCGGGGCCGGCGCGGTCGCATCGAAGGCGGGCGCCGGGTTCGCCACGGGCGGCGGAACCGGCGCCGGGGCCTGCGGCGCGATCGGCGTCGGAGGCGCGGGCGCGGCGGCCTGCGGGATTTCAGGCGAGGGGACCGGGGGGGCGGGGGCGTCGGGACGCAGCAGGGCGATCGTCTCCGACGCGGGCTCGGGCGGCGCAGGCGCGTCGGGGGCCTCGGCCTCGGGCGGGGCGTCCCATTGCGCGATCAGGGCGGCGAGATCGTCGGAGGGCGCGGTGATCTCGCCCGCAGCCCCGGTCCCGCCGCCACCGCCCACCTCGCCCATGCCGCCGCCGCCACGCTCCGGCCCCAGCACCGCCAGCGCCGCCACGCCGCCATGCAGGCCGAGCGACAGCGCGACGACCACCGCGACCTCCGTCGCCCGGCGCCCGAACCGACCCCGACCGCTCATTCCGCCCGCCTCAAGGCCAGCCGGGCCTCATCCACGCCGCGGGTGCGCAGCTGCGCCAGCAGCGCCGCCATCCGCGCGCCCTCGAGCCCCGCATCGGCGCGGATCTCCAGCGGCTCGCCCCGCCCGCCGGCGCGCGCCGCCGCCAGACCATCCAGCGCCGCGTCGCCCATCAGCCCGTTCCACGCGAGCCGCCCGTCGGCGCCCACATGCAGGGGCGCCTCGCGCGCCGCCGCCTCCGCCCGCTCGACCTCGGCCGAGACCGGCGGCTTCACTTCGAACGGCGAGGGGCTGACCAGCGTCGCGGTCATCATGAAAAAGCACAGCAGCAGGAACACCACGTTGATCATGGCGACCACCGGCTCCCCGGTGGAGCGGCGCGGCGGGGGGCCCAGATCCATGCCCTATTCCGCCAGCGCGATGCGCAGGGCGCCGGCGGCGCGGACCAGGTCCATCGCCGCGGTCAGCCGCTGCAGGTCGGCGCCGTCGCGCGCGCGGACCACGACGACCGCATCCGGGCCGGGCAGCAGGGCGCGCAGCTGCGCGGTCAGCGCATCCGGCGCCAGCGCCACGCCGTTCAGCCGGAATCCGTCGGGCAGCGCCTCCACCAGCCGCGGCGCGCCCGCATAGCCGCCCCCGCCGGTCCCGGCGGCGGAGACGGGGGCCGCGCCCTCGGATCCGAAGCGGGAGGCGAGCATGAAGAACACCAGCAGCAGGAACACCACGTCGATCATCGGGGTCAGCCCGATCCGCCGACGGCGCGGCGGGGCGGCGGAGGCGAGGAGGGCCATGGCTCAGGCCGCCCTCCAGGCCCCGGAGGCGGCGCCGGCGGCGGCGGGGGCCGCCA